>CAKUZC010000107.1 GCA_934718145.1 uncultured Eubacteriales bacterium
GCGGAAAAGGTGTTCATGTTGTAACCGTTAACGATTATCTTGCAAAACGTGACTCTGAACAAATGGGTAAACTTTATCGTTTTTTAGGTTTAGAAACAGGATTGATAATAAATGATTATGGAAAAGCCGAAAGAAAAAGGGCTTACGCTGCGGATATAACATACGGAACAAACAATGAATTTGGCTTCGATTATCTTCGTGACAATATGGTGACCAACAAAGCATCCAAAGTACAAAGAGAACATAATTTTGCTATAGTCGATGAGGTGGACTCTATACTTATTGATGAAGCAAGAACACCTCTCATTATTTCCGGTGAAGGTGATAAATCTACTGAGATGTACACTATAGCTGACAATTTTGCAAAAACTCTAAAAATGTTAAAAGTAGCTGAAATAAATGCCAAAGAAGATAATGAAGAATTATTTAACGATTATGATTATGTTGTAGATGAAAAGGCAAAGACTGCGTCTCTTACCAAATCCGGTGTCGAGAAAGCTGAAAAATACTTCAATATAGATAATCTTACTGACCCGGAACATATTACCCTTCAGCATCATATAAACCAGGCAATAAAAGCTAACGGAGTAATGCAACGTGACATAGACTACGTTGTAAGAGACGGAGAAGTTTTGATAGTTGATGAATTTACCGGAAGAATTATGTATGGCCGCAGATATAATGAAGGTTTACATCAAGCTTTGGAAGCAAAAGAAGGAGTTACGGTAGAAAAAGAATCCAAAACACTCGCTTCGATAACTTTCCAAAATTACTTCAGACTTTATAAAAAGCTTTCAGGAATGAGCGGTACGGTTATGACCGAACAGGAGGAATTCCGTGAAATTTATAAACTTGATATAGTTGAGGTGCCAACAAATAAGCCCGTTATAAGAGAAGATCTTCCTGACGTTGTTTACAGAACACAAAAAGCGAAGTATAACGCCATTGTTGAAGACATAATAGAAAGTCATAAGAAAGGTCAACCGGTTCTTGTCGGAACGACATCTATAGAAAAATCAGAGCTTTTGAGTGTTATGCTCAAGGCGAAAGGTATAAAACATGAAGTCCTCAATGCAAAGTATCACGAAAAAGAAGCTCAAATTATAGCACAGGCCGGTAAGAAAGGCGCAATTACAATTGCAACTAACATGGCCGGACGCGGTACGGATATAAAATTGGGTGGTAACGCAGAGTATATGGCCGTTGCAGAACTCAAAAAATTGGGGTATAACGATGATATAATTACTGAAGCAACCGGTTTTTCTGAAACTGAAGATGAAAAAATACTCGAAGCTAGAAAAAAATACAATGAATTTTATGAAAAGTTTAAAGAAGAAATAAAAGGCGAAGCTGAAGAAGTCAGAAAATGTGGAGGACTTTATGTTATTGGAACAGAACGCGCCGAAACACGCAGGATAGATAATCAGCTGAGAGGAAGAGCCGGACGTCAAGGAGATCCCGGAAAGAGCAGATTTTACTTGTCACTTGAAGATGATCTCATGAGACTTTTCGGAGGCGATAGGCTTCAGGCTTGGATGACGCGTCTGAATGTAGAAGATGACGTTCCTTTGGAAGCTAAAATGTTGACTCGTTCTATTGAATCAGCTCAACGCAAAATAGAAGGCAGAAACTTTGCCATTCGTAAAAATGTTTTACAGTATGATGATGTTTTGAACCGTCAGCGTGAGATTATTTACGATCAACGTAATAAAGTTTTAGACGGCGAGGATTTGAGCGAACAGATTCAAAAGATGATTGATGATACTGTTCATAAAGTTGTTGCGAGATATATATCCAAAGATATTTCACTTGAAAATTGGAATTTAGAAGGACTTAAAAGTTACTATATGGGTTGGGTATTGACTCCGGAGGACTTGGTTTGTGATTCGGTTGATTCTCTCGGCATGACAGCAGAGGAAATAGAAAAATTCATAGTTGACCGTTGTCATGAAATTTATTCCAAACATGAAGAAATTCTCGGAGATTCCCCTACAAGAGAACTCGAAAGGGTAATACTTCTTTCCAACGTTGACGAGCAATGGATGGATCATATCGATGCGATGGAAGAACTTAAGCGCGGTATTAATTTACGTGCTTATGGCCAAAGAGATCCGGTTGTTGAGTATAGAGTAGAAGGTTTTGATATGTTCGATTCAATGATAGAAAGTATCAGAGAGAATACTGTCAGAATGCTTTTGTGTTTCAAGTTAAGTATGGATACTCGTTCCTCAAGGGTTATTCAGTTCCCCGAAAATTAAGATAAAAATTTTCTCCGCAGTACTTTAATGTAAGGCGGAGATTTTTGTTGCTTAAGTTGTATTATTTAAAACGTTTATAGTGTCACAGTTTTTCATGATTCATAAGAAACCACCGGATATACCGGTGGGAATTTTTAAAATATTTTTTCAAATTTAATCGTGAAATTTTTTTGCAAGTAAACGTTTATGTTTTTCGTTTAACTGTATAGTTTTCATAACTTGAGCCCATCCTTTGGGATTTCCGTACCATTGGGGATATTTTTTCCCTTCGTTTATGAATTTATATTCGATTACTTTAAGGTTATCTTTGTTGTAAATAATTCTTTTTTCGGGTGTTTCGGATTTTCCATTTTTGACATTTATTAAATAAATTTTTTTATTCGGATATATTTTACTGAATTCTTTTATAAATTGTATGAATTCCTTGTCTGAACTGTTTCTACGACTTATCAGAGCTATAGATTTTGACTTTTTTATAGTTTCTATTGTATTTTCAGCTCTTTTTCTCATTATATTATCTACACGTTTTCTCTCTTGATTGAAAGGAACATTTTTCATGTAATGATTGTGACTTTCTATATGATTTTTTGTATCATACACGTAAATTCTTCCTTTATGTTCTTTTTTGTTATTAACTCTTATCTGTTTAAAAAAATCTTTGAATTCGGTTTTGAACAAATGGTTGACCGTTTTGAGAGAATAGTCGAACATCCAGTCCAATGGAGAAGATTGAAATCTCAAATTATTTTCCCTTAAATAGTGTGCACCGGCACAGTTATTTCCTATTGATAAAGCAAAGTCTACAATGATTTTTTCGTTCTCACTAGGCACTTCAGTAATTAAAGTTTTATCTTGCGTTTCAGCGTATGTAATATAATTTGGGGTAAGAGAAAAGAAAAAAATTAAAGTAAAGAAAACCGACATAAATTTTAATAATTTTTGTTTTATCATTTTTGCACACTCCTTCATAATTTGATTTGTAATTTATTATATATTTAAAATAGTAGTAAGTCAATAGATACAAAATATTTTTAAAAAGATTTAAATATAAATGGTAAATATACTATAAAAAATTACTTTTAATTTTAACAGAAAAAATTTATACTTATTCATAAAGAGTTTTTATTAAAAAAGATAATTGAAAGAGAGATATAATAATGAAAATGTATTTTTACCACGGAGTAATGGGCTCAAGTAAAACGGCAAATGCTCTTATGAAAAAGTTTAGTTTTGAAGAGAAAGGAAGAAAAGTCGCTCTTTTGAAACCCAGTTTAGATACGAGAAATGGTAAAACGTTGATAAAATCCAGAATAGGATTATCGAGCGAAGCATTTTTTTTAGATAGGAACGTTACTGTGGAATCTACTTTGGGAGGAACAGATTTTTATGATATAATAATGGTAGATGAAGCACAGTTTTTAAGCGAATCTCAAGTGGATGAGTTGCGAGAATTGGCAGATAACGGAGTAATGGTTATGTGTTACGGATTAAAGAATAATTATACCGGTCGACTTTTTGAAGGAAGCAAAAGAATAATAGAAGTTTGTGACACTATACGTGAAATTCAATCTATGTGTACCAGATGTGGTTCAAAAGCAACGGTCAACGCTCGTTATTCCGGAAATAAGATAGTATATGA
>CAKUZC010000108.1 GCA_934718145.1 uncultured Eubacteriales bacterium
ATATTTAACTGTATCTAATCGCATATTCGCAGTCCAGAGTTTACCATCAGCCCAGGGATAAACATAATATACCAACAAATAGCCGGCAACTCCCAATACTATTACTGCCATGATGGTAAATCTCTTGGAAAAATAAATTCCTAATATTCTCCAATAATCTTTTTTACTCCGTGGATTTTTTAAAAAACTTTGTACAAACTTTTGAACTTTTTGCTGAACAAACTGAGCAGCATGAGTTCCCATATTTTGAATTCGGACCATGAAAGAAGTTAATACTGTCAGCTGTGTTTGCAAACCTGTAGTTATTTTTGTAAATATGTCTTTTATCATTCCCATAGTACTGCCCATCCTGTTCATTATAAAAATTCAAATAATACTGATACTCCATCATTAATGCCTATTTTTATACCAGATTACAAGTTCTTTCACACCGTAAGCACCTCCGATAAGCATCGCAGTACTTGCAGCCACCATACTTCCTAAAGCTATCTCGTTTGCATTTTTTCCAACAAAATCTTTAAACTCAGAACCTGTAGTTTGTTCTCTTGATAATAGCTGTATTCCTTCAATTTCTTTTCCATAAGAAAACCTTCCTACACCTACATTGCTTTTTATTATTTGATTACTATATTGTTCTGGCTTATAACCTACAGTTTTTCTTATAAAATTTACTCCCCAAACATTATTGTTTCTCATTTCCTTATTATTTTTCATTTCATTATTATTTCCTCCGGAAACAGATTTAAGCTCTTCTTCAGGCATTTTATTTAAAATTTCAACAATTTCATTCATAACAGATCCTACTTCGTCGAGTTCGGAATCGCTTACTTCCACTCCGTTTTCCTTAAATGATTTTTTAACCTCTTCTGCATCTTCCATTATGATTATTTTCTTAACAAAATCTTCATTTTCCAACAATTTAACTATTTCATTTCTCATTGTAAATCTCTCCATTTCATTTTAATTTTTTATTATTCCACCATTTTTTTATGTCTTTCCTAAAACAAAATATACCTGTACCCAAAATAGCTGTGGCCATTGCAACATTTGCAATACTTTTATACTTTTGAACGGATGAATTTTCTTTTGCATTTATTAGTGCTATATTTTTTTGAGTTTCACATTCAAGATTCTTTTTCTGAAGCTTTGTTTTATTAACTTCTTCAACAAATTTAGGTATACCTAAACATCCAACTCCTAAACCTACAATAGAGGGTAATGTCGAAAGCAGCAAAGCAGTTCCTACGGCAACACCTCCATCAACTTTTTCAAGTTCAGACAGATTAAGTTTATCTGCACGTGATATCATATCAAAAATTAATTTTCTGATATCTTCAAGTTCGTCATCGGAAATCTCTACTCCGTAATTTTTAAAATGTTCTTTAACTTGAGTGTCATTTTCAAGTAATAACAATTTTTCGGAAAAATCTTTATCATTAAAAAGTTCTATTATTTCATTTTTCAATACCACCACCTTCCTTGACATATTTATTTTTTAGAGTCGGAACTTGTTCTCTTTTTTATATAATAAACAGCTAAAGCAGTGACTAAAGCGTATCCTACAATATGATCCGCAGCCATATATTTCGCAGCATTTACTTTACTTTCTGCTTTTATTTTAGCAACTCTCTCATTACTGTCACATTTAGCCTTTGTAGAACCCACAATGCAATTTGAAACACTAGTTGCTATACTGGAAAAACATGATGTTATATCTGAACACATTCCTAAAAGAGCTTTCGAACTTACACCTCCACTAATATCTTTAAGCTGGTTGTTGGACAGTTTCTCAGTTTTAGATTTAAGTTTATTTATCAAATTAAAAATTTCATTTGATTCCTCATCACTTAAATGAACATTATAATCTTCAAAATGTTTCTTAACTTGAGATTCACTATCTAAAGATATAAGTTTATTATCAAACTCAACATCATTTATAAGCTGTGTTATGTCAGAATTAAAATCGTCTTCTTTCACGTCCTATTCCACCACCCTTTTATAGAATCCCATCCAAAATAAATTGCACCTGCGAGTGTACCTGTTAAAGCAACGGTTACAACTGCTCCTGAAATTGTATTCATGGTCTGAGCGTGTCTCTTAGTTTCACCGTCTTGAATAATTTGAGATCTTCGAATACTTGCATCTCGATTTTTATCTAATTGACCAGTAACCGTTTCCACTCCTGATTTTACAGAAGGTCCAAATGTTTTAATCATTTTATCAGCACGTCTTAGTAAACGTCTAAAGGTAAGACCTTTACTTTTTTCATCTTTTTCATCTTTTTTTGAAGGGTCTGCATTGTTCGCTTGTCCATCATCTGCCCCGCCGCTTATAGCTTGGAGTTGCTCCGTACTAAGTTTTTTTAACTCAGACTCAAGTGATGACATTAGCTGTCTCAGAGAATCAAAATCTTCCGATGTGATGTCAATTCCATATTGTTTAAATAATTCTTTAGCTTCAGCTTCACTCTCAGCTTTAATTAACTTTTCACAAAATTCGGGGGTTTCCATAAGTTTTATTATTTCTGAATTCATAAATAACCTCTCCTTTAACCCATATAATTATGCCATACTTTTTTGAGTTTTTTACGATTTGCGTAGACCAACCCTGCCGCAGTAGCAACAGCTGCAGTGGTTACTGCACCCATCATAAATTGAGAATTACCACTTTCTTTTGCCGGGGCTTCGACTACAGGTTGAGGAGCAGGTTGAGGTACAGGAACAGGTTGAGGTGCAGGTGCAGGTTGCCGCCTACCAAAAAAATCTGAAATATATTCACCCGCAGTTGTAAAAAATCCACTGACTGTACTAGGATCTTTAACTCTCTTTATAATAGCTCTGCCATATACTCTTGCAGTTTCACGACATTCATCTGAAAGAGGCTTTTCTTTACCCCAATTAAATGGATTCCAACTCAAATATCCTCCAGATAATTCCTTCAGAGTATCGTCATCGAGCTTTTCGAGTTCTTTGAAGATTTTATCTACTTCCTCTTTGATGCCAGCACAATCCTCTTTTGTGATTTCTACCCCTTTAGATTTAAATTTATTAATGATTCCTTCATCGTCTTTAGTTTGAAAGATCTCAGATAAAAAATCTTTGTCTGTTAAAACTTTTTCAAGCTTTTCTTTTTTTTCTAAATCTTTATCCATATTAACTATCTCCTTTACTAATTAATTACACACTTTATAATCACAATTGACTATGTCGTATTTGATATTTTCGAATTTCTTATCTTTAAATAATTCAGTAGCATTACAGTTAAATTTTATATTTTACAAAAACTTAACTATTTTTTATTCATCCACCATTTAATAAAATCTTTACCATAGTAACACATCGCAGCCGCTACAACAGCAACTGTGGCACCTTGTGCAACTTTAGTAACAGTATTTGCTTGTTTTTCTCTATAGCTGTTAGCTAAAACTTCATGACCCATCTTATTTAACTCTTCAGTAGTGTTTTTATCTGAATTACCTGCAATCATTTTACTTGCTGACCCTATTACAAATGAACCTATGTCAGCTGCTCCAAGAGCCACTCCTGCCACTGAAGAAGTCGCTGTTGTTGCAGCAGTCTTAGTTGCTGCTTTAGCTGCTGAAGAAGAAAATATACTAAACAAACCACCACCGGCGATCTGCTCCAATTCGGACTTTTCCAGGGATTCAAGATTTGTCGCTATCCCACCTATATACTTGCGTAATTCCAAAAGCTCTTCATGGCTCACTTCTATTCCCTTTTCTTTGAAAGCTTGTAATATTTCCTCTTCATTGCTCATTTTAAAGATTTTTTCCGAAAATTCTTTATCTTGATTTAAAATTTCAAATTTCTTATTCATTCTACTACCCTCCTTACTTAGTAAATTTATTTTTTACACTTTTCCAAGC
>CAKUZC010000109.1 GCA_934718145.1 uncultured Eubacteriales bacterium
GAGAAGGGGGAGTATACATGGATTCGTTTGCGGGTGCTTCGACTGATGATGTAATAAAAGAGTATAAAAAATCTGCTGAAGAAATTAAAGATGCTATTACAAGTAAAAGTGAAGATGATAACGAAAACAAGGGTAAAGTAAGGGTATATGCAATTGGTTTAGAAGAAAGAACTTTAGCAGGAAAATCTTTATGTGATGAAATAGATGATAAGATAACATCAATTATTAAACCAAGTATCGTTAAAAAACTTGAAGATTTGAGTAGAAATGATTATTATATTAAAGATGGAGATAAAGTTGAAAATAAAGTTAAAGTAAGATATATAAGAATAGAGAAATCGACGGATAAAGATAAAATAAATGAAAGATATTTTCGTTCAAAAGTTGAAGAAGTAACTCCCTAAATTCTAAAATGAAAAAAATTAGGTCTGTAAGTGAATAATTTTATATTGTTATTTGAAGCACTCATTTTTGGTGGGTGCTTTTTTTATGTATAAAATAGATTTTAAAAGTTATAATGTATCTTAAATTATAAAGATGTTTTTAAACTAGGTTCAATATTTTATGCTAATAATATAATTTTTAAAAATAATTATTGATAATTATATAATTGATGATGTATAATGAAAGTACTATAAGATAATCTTGAAAGGATAAGTTTCATGAAAATATTTCATAAATATAATTACATTTGGTTTTTGCTGGAAGATAAAGATGACAAAAGAACAGTAAAAAAATTTATTATAGATTGCGTAACTTATTTTTTAGGAGAAATGTTTCGGACTGTAAAAGTGAATAGATGTGAATTAGATAAAATGTGTGAAGAAATTTGTAATAATAAACAGAAAGCGTACGTATGTAAAGGACTAAACGATGTTAGAAATGTTATGGCTGTTTTTTTAAAAAGAGGTGGGTTAGTGGAAAAAGTAGATGACATTACAGATGGTAGAGAAGTTCAAGGGATATCTATATATGAAGGTAAAGATGGTTTTGTAGATATACATTTAGAAAAACAAAATTATAATATTAAATAAATTTTAGCATATAAAAGAGCCATTCACCGAAAAAGTGATGGCTTTAATATTTTATGTTTATTTATATTAAATTCTTTGACAAACTCTGTGACGGTCAACTTCAGTCAAACGATCAACAAGTTCTTTTAGTTCCATAATTCTTCTAAATGCCGGGCCTTTGTCTCCGCTTTTTATGTAAACTGAAATTGCATCCATTTCATTATTTATCATTTTAAGATGTAGTTTCAAAGATCTTAATCTCGCACTACATATGTACTCTGTGTTCGGTGTTTTTCCCAAAGCATCTAATTTGAACCATTCTTGGCAGATCCTTTTTATTACAGTAACTCCATTTTCGGAATAGCTGTAATTATCAACGCGAAAGTCTTTTATAAATTGTGGATAAAAATCGCTATACGTTAATAAAAATAACTTTAGCGTGTCCTTTAAAGTTTCACTTACATCTCCGGCATCTAGGAATACGACTCTCTTAGTGCTTGGATTTCCCACAGGAACTACGGCATTTGCACTCTGAAAAGTGACAAATATCATAGAAAATAATGCTATAATTGAAAAAACTAAACTTTTAAATTTATTTTTCATAATAAATTACCTCCATTTATAATTTTGTATTAATACGTAGGTATTTGATTATAATATATTTACATCAAAATATCAACTTTATTTTGTAAATTATATTTAATAAAACATAAATATACAAAGTGTTTTATCATAAATTAATGAATTAAAATTTATTATTTTTATTTATTATAATCATTTTTTGCTTTAAAACAGTTTTTAAATATATATGTTGTAGTCTAAAAAGTTGATTTTAAATTAAATATACTGTCTATAATTTAAAACTTTTACTTAAATAAATTAATACAGTATTTTAGAAGCTAATTTTAATAAATTATTTAGCATTATTCCAATATTTTCTATCTAAGCTGCGATATTGTACTGCTTCAGCTATGTGTTTGACGTCTATTATATCTGAATCATCCAAATCGGCTATTGTTCGTGAAATTTTTAGTATTTTATCATACCCTCTGGCTGATAGTCCCATTGTTTCAAAAGCTCTGTGAAGTATTTGTTTAGCTTTTTCCGTCATTTGACAACATTTTTGTAAGCTATCCGGTGTTATTTTTGCGTTTGAAGATATGTTTTTACCACTATAGCGTTTTTGTTGTATGAGACGAGCTTTATTTACTCTTTCTCTGATTTGAGATGAGGTTTCTAAATTTTCTTCCGATGACAAATGTTCAAAATTAACGGGAGGGACTTCCACATGGATATCCATTCTGTCTAAAAGGGGCCCGGAAATTCTGGAAAGATATCTTGATACCGTACTTTGACTGCAACTGCAACGACGAGTGGGGTGACCGTAATAACCGCAAGGACATGGATTCATAGCAGCTACAAGCATTACGGAACAAGGGTAAGTAAGAGAAGTTTTTACACGTGAAATGGTTATTGTACCTTCTTCTAGCGGTTGACGAAGAGATTCAGTAACTGATCTTGGAAATTCTGAAAGTTCATCCAAAAATAAAACTCCATTGTGAGACAAAGACAATTCTCCCGGGCGAGGTATACTTCCTCCGCCGGATAAACCTATTCTGGAAATTGTATGATGTGGTGCTCTAAAAGGTCTCTGTGTAATTAAAGGGGAGTCTCCTTGTAAAATTCCAGCTATTGAGTATATTTTGGTTGTTTCTATTATTTCTTCAAATGTCATTTCCGGAAGTATGGAAGGTAATCTTTTTGCTATCATGCTTTTTCCCGATCCGGGAGGTCCTATTAAGAGTATGTTGTGACCTCCTGCTGCTGCTATTTCCATCGCTCTTTTTGCACTGTATTGTCCTTTTACTTGACAAAAATCTAAAGAATCATTGTGTTTTGATGTATTTAAATATGTATGAGGTTGAGGTTTGATTGCTTTATTAAGCTGAATACTTTCTATAATTTCGGACACATTTTTAACAGGGAAAATGTTAATTCCTTCGATTACAGCGGCTTCTTTGGCATTTTCATAGGGTACAAATATATTTTTAAACCCTTCCTGAAGTGACTGTATAGTCATTGGGAGTACACCGTTTACAGGATAAATTTCACCACTGAGAGAAAGTTCTCCGATAAAAACGGAATTTTCCGGAATATTTTCTATTTGACCGCTCGATTTTAAAATAGCTAAAAATATCGGTAAATCGTACATTGATCCTGTTTTTCTCACATCTGCCGGGGCTAAATTTACTGTTATTTTTGCTAGTGGAAAATTAAATCCTGAACTTTTTATTGCAGAACGTACTCGATTTTTTGATTCTTTTATTGAGATATCGGGGAGACCGACTATGTCGCAAGAAGGCATTCCGGGGGTTACGTCGGATTCAATAACTACTTTAAACGCTTCTAGACCGTTTAGTCCCATACTGTTTACAACTGATATCATTTGTTAATCCTTTCTTTCTATTACTTTAATTATTGATTCATATATTGTTAATTATAAATTATATTTATGATTTTTTCAAATTTATAACACATTTTATAACATAAATTTCCATATACGAAATTTTAAAGATAGGTAATTTTAGAAGTTTTATTGAATTTTATGGAATATACTTATCATTAAATTATGAAATTAAGTTAAAAATATAAGATTTTTATATTGGGTATAAATTAAAATCAAAGAATATTGAAAAAAATTTAAATTTATTGTTGACAAGCAAATATTACTTGTGATAAAATATTTTATGTCAATTGAGGTGCGGGTGTAGTTCAATGGTAGAACTTCAGCCTTCCAAGCTGATAGCGTGGGTTCGATTCCCATCACCCGCTCCAAT
>CAKUZC010000110.1 GCA_934718145.1 uncultured Eubacteriales bacterium
ACCCCATGCGGCGTCAAAGGAAATACTTACTACTTTGTCTTGGCGGTCAACACAATAAATGGGAAGTTTGCGTTCTTTTGCCATGAATACATTGCTTTGAAGTGAAATTACACATGACACTACTGCGGTAATGATACATCCTACTATAATCATGAGCCTTTTTCGATTGATTATAAAAACTTTCATATTAAAAAATCCCCCTTACATAATTATTATGTATGAGAGACTTATTTTAGAATATTACTTTAATTTTAAAATTGTTGTTCGTATACCGACAAATAGCTACTTTAAGTGCATTTTTTGCAATTTTCTTAAAGATTTCTATAGTTTTGGTGTTAATCTCTTGGTTATTTAATTTGTTCTTCTCATCAAGTGTAAGTTTAATTTGTTCTAAATCATCAAATTCTTTGTCTTTGATATTTTCTTTTTGCCCTCCGGCAGTATGTTCTAAATCATTTTCGCTTAACTTATTTACTGAACTAATAAAATTTTTCAGTTGAATTATTTCTTCTTCTGTAAGTTCGTCTTCTTTTATACAATTAGTTTTATCAATATCTTTTTCAAGATTGTCTTTTTCTGATTTAATCAGTATTGATATTAATGATTCAAGTTGTTCTAATTCTTCGGGAGTAAATTCAATATTCTCATTTTTGATGTTTTCAAGTTGTTTTTTTGTAATGGATTTCAAATCATCTTCAAATGAATTTGTACTTTTCACTTTAAACACCTCCTTAAAAATTTTTGCGGATGGAATAATTCCCAACCGCAATATGATTTAGTATTAATTATTTATATTCTGCCGCTGTTCTATCGGCTTTTTTGTTGCAGAAACAAATTAAATTCATCAATTTCCGCAATTATTTCTTTTCTTCTTCAACTTTTGGCTGCTCAACTGCCGGTGCATCAGCTTTCGGTGCTTCAGCTCCCGGTTTATTTTCACCATTAGCATTTGCCTCAGGTGTTGCCGGTTTACTTTTGAAAAATCCGGTTATTTTATCTCCATATTTGTGAGTTCCAAATCCAGCTCCAAATCCAACTACTGATGCTGTTAATACACCAAGAGCTATCTTCATTTTGTTACTCATTTTTGGAATTTCTATTCCTCCACCACCGGATACACTTAATTCTCCGTCATTAAGTTTATCGACCCTAACTCCGGAAGCCATTAAGCTTTCAAGATGCTTTACTTCTTCCGGTGTGAGTTCGATACCTTGTTTTTTGAGCTCATCTAATTGCTCTTTTGTAATATGTTTTGCTTCAGGTTTTGTTTCTGTGGCAGGTACTGCCGGTGTCATTTCATTTTTTTCCATTTTAAACAACTCCTTTTTAAATAATATGAGATTATATATAAAAATCATACAATCTAGAATAATAATAACATATTATTTTTAAATGTCAATACTAAAATATTATTTTTTTATATATTTTTAAAAATCTTTTTTGTATACGGCTATTTTCCTATTACCAAGATATTTTTCCAATTCTGAAATAGCAAGCGGAGTGAGGGATAAACCCCATACTATTGCCCATTGTGCTAAGTTTAGAGATTCAGTTTTGAAAAATTGAGTTAAGCAAGGTACTGTAGCAGTTATTATTTCCAAAATTATACATAATAATACTGAAAATATTAATTTTGGATTGCTTAAAAATCCGGTTATGAAAAGAGATTTTTGACTTTGAACATTAAAAGCATGAATAAGTTGGCTGAGTCCTAAAGTAATAAATGCCATGGTCTGACCGATTATAGGATGTGAAGGGTCAGAATCAAAGAAAGCTCTTCCGATACTGTAAGAAAGTAATCCTACCGCCGCTATAAAACACCCCTCTATAATTATGTTGTATCCTAAACCGTCTGCAAAAAGATTTTTTTTGGGAGATATAGGAGGACGTTTCATTATATTCTTTTCTACCGGATCCATTCCAAGTGCTAAAGCGGGAAATGCATCTGTTACAAGATTTATCCATAAAAGATGTATTGCAAGAAGCGGGGGAGGGATTCTCATTAAAAACCCAAGTAGCACCACCATAACTTCTCCTATGTTTGTCGATATGAGAAAATGAATAGTCTTTTTTATGTTTTCAAACATACCGCGACCTTGCCGTACAGCTTCTACAATCGTTGCAAAATTATCATCGGTTATTATCATGTCAGAAGCTGATTTTGCTGCGTCAGTTCCTGATTTTCCCATGGCGCAACCTATGTCTGCCGCTTTTAAAGCCGGGGCATCATTAACGCCATCACCTGTCATGGCGACTATATGGCCATTTTTTTGAAAAGCTCTTACTATCCTAACTTTATGTTCAGGGGAAACTCTTGCAAAAACCGAACATGAATTTACTTTTGATGCAAGTTCTTCATCTGTCATGCAGTTGAGTTCAGTTCCTGTTAGAGCATCACTCTTTTCGTCAGATATTTTAAGTTCTTTGGCAATAGCTTTTGCGGTTTCAACATGATCTCCGGTAATCATTACGGGCTTTATTCCGGCATTTTTGCACTCATCTACAGCGGCTTTTGCTTCCGGACGTGGAGGGTCTATGATTCCCACTAAACCGCAGAAAATCAAATTATTTTCAATTTTAGATTCTTCCGGAGCGGAACTTTCATCTTTATATGCAATAGCAATAACTCTTAAAGCTTTAGAGGCCATTTCTAAATTGTTTTTATTTATTTCTTTTATAATATCATCTGTAATAGGTATGATTTTTTCTCCACAACGGAATCTTCCGCACGCTTTTATTAAAATTTCAGGAGCACCTTTTGTCACAACCTTAAATATATTTTTATGAGAAAATACAACGCTCATCAACTTCCTTTTTGAATCAAAAGGTATTTCGAATATTTTGTTGTAATCTTTTTTTAAGTTTTTATTTTTGATTCCGCAATTCACTGAAGCCATAAGCAAAGCATTTTCAGTAGGTTCACCCTGGGCAATTGTTTCACTGCGGTTTCTTGAAAGTACAGAATTATTACATAGAGCACCTAAAGTAAATAACTCTTTTGCAAAGTCACTTTTTAGATTTTCTTCTCCGTTTATGCTTCTTATTTCTGCAACAGTCATTTTGTTGAGTGTCAAAGTACCGGTTTTGTCTGAACATATCACACTGGCATGACCTAAAGTTTCCACGGCAGGTAAATTTCTTACAATTGTATTTCTTTTTGCCATTATGCGAACACCGTTTGCAAGAACTATTGTAACAACGGCAGGAAGTCCTTCAGGTATAGCTGCTACAGCTAAGCTTATTGAAATCATGAACATTTCGAAAAAGTCAGTACGTTGAAGAATGCCCAAAATGAAAACTACTATGCTTACAATCATTATTCCTATTGCGACTATTTTTCCTGTAACTGAAAGCCTTTGTTGAAGTGGAGTTTGCACTTGTTTTTCGGAATTAATTAATTTTGAGACTTTTCCGACTTCGGTATTTTCTCCTATTTCTGTGACAATAGCTTTTGCGTGACCTCTATCTATTATCGAACCACAAAAAAGCATGTTTTTTCTGTCCGCGACGGGAGTATCGTGGGTTAAAATTTCATTTTCATCTTTTTCTGTTGCGAAAGATTCTCCGGTCATGGCAGACTCTTCTGCAGCAAGATTTGTGGATTCGATTATTCTTGCATCAGCACACACTAAGTCGCCTGTTTTAAGTATTAGTATATCTCCCGGAACGACATCTTGAGAAGCAATTCTTATTATTTTGCCATCTCGCAAAACTTTTGTAAGTGGGGTAGCTAATTTTTTTAGCGATTCTATTTCTTTTTCGGCTCTACTTTCCTGCATTACTCCTATGATTGCATTTATAATTACTATTCCCAATATTATGATTG
>CAKUZC010000111.1 GCA_934718145.1 uncultured Eubacteriales bacterium
CAATACCACCGACCAAAGCACCTGCTAACACACCTGACAAAATCACCAATGGAATCTGTATAATAGGATGAAAATCGAACACTACACCTACTATTGTAGAAGCAATTGTAGAAGCTATGTATTGACCTTCAGCACCGATATTAAACAGCCCCCCCTTAAACGCAAACGCTACACTTAATCCGGTTAATATTATAGGTGTGCTTTTTAGTATAACATTTACTATAAATTTAGGGCGAGAAAAAATTGCATTAAATATAACTGCCAAAGATTGAGAAGGACTAAAACCAGTAGCCAACAGTATACAACAAGCCACAGCGCACCCAAAAAACACAGCTATACATGTACACATAAACGGAGTTTTTAAAAATCTGGCAATTTTTTTAGTCATTTTGTTTCCCTCCTGCCATAAGAAGACCAATTTTTTGTTCATCTGCGTCTTCTTGAATAAATTCTCCTGCTATTGCGCCATCATATATTACAGCTATTCTGTCAGAAACATCCAAAATCTCATCTAATTCAAGCGATATTAAAAGAATAGCTTTTCCTTTGTCTCTGAGATTTATAAGCGTCTTATGTACATATTCTATAGCTCCGACATCTAGTCCTCGTGTTGGCTGGACTGCTATGAGTAAATCAGGATCATTTTCTATTTCTCTTCCTATTACCAATTTTTGCTGATTTCCTCCGGAAAGACCTCTTATACGTTTATGTGTACAATTAGCCGGTCTTATATCGTATTCTGAAATAAGTTTATCTGTAAATTCATCTCTCTTGTCATAATCCAAGAAACCACATTTATGAAATGGCTCTTTTCTGTATTTTTCAAGTATGGCATTATCCGCAACGGACATTTCTAAAATGGTACTGTCTCTGTGGCGATCTTCGTGGATTACAGAAATTTTGCTGTCTAATACATTTCGTGTGGTAGTATTTTGGATTTCTTTTCCATTAATCAAAATTTTGCCATTTTCCGCTGCTTTTTTGCCTATGATACATTCCAAGAGCTCTTTTTGTCCGTTTCCATCTACTCCGGCCAATCCGTATATTTCACCACGTCTCAAACACATGGAAAGGTTTTTAACTCTCTCTATACCACGTTCACACTTAACTGTTAGGTTCTTAATCTCGAATATAATTTCACCGGGAACTGCTTTCTTTTTATCTACAAGAAGTTTTACCTTTCTTCCGACCATCTTTTCAGCTAAACTTTGCTCACTTTCAGACTTAACATCAACACATCCCATAAATTTTCCTTTACGAATAATTGTGCAATCCTTTGAAGATTTTTTTATTTCCTTTAGTTTATGGGTAATGATTATAATTGTTTTTCCATCTTTTTTAAGATTTTCTATAACCTCAAGAAGTTCATCAATTTCCTGAGGAGTAAGCACTGCAGTAGGTTCGTCTAAAATAAGTACATCGGCACCTCTGTAAAGAGCTTTGAGAATCTCAACTTTCTGCTGCATACCAACAGATATATTTCTGATTCGTTTCTTCAAATCTACATCCATTCCATAGCGTTTAATAATTTCTATTACCTTTTTTTTGGCTTTTCTCATATTAATTATGCCAAATTTATCGGTAGTTTCATTTCCGAGTATTATGTTTTGAAGAACTGTAAATTTTTCAACTAACATAAAATGTTGGTGAACCATTCCGATACCGTATGAAATAGCTGAACTGGGATTTTTTATGTTAACTTGTTCTCCATTTAGATAAATTTCTCCCGAATCAGCTCCATACAAACCATACAAAATGTTCATAAGAGTACTTTTTCCAGCACCATTTTCTCCGAGAATTGCGTGTGTTTCTCCTCTTTTTACATTCAAATCTACAGAATCTAATGCACAAAACGGACCAAAATATTTAGTTATACCTCTCATCTGAACAGCATAATCTTTACTAATTTCCACTGTTATCCCCCTTTTAGCTAAATATATACTTTTAGATTTTCATACTAGGAAGAGAATCTATAAACTTATCACACTCTTCAGGTGTACCGGGAGGTATTATTTTTCCCTGAGCAATTTTGTTTTCTATTTCTTTAGTTTTTTCGTATACTTCTTTTGAAATATTGGGATTTTTTTCCGGAATGCCAACACATCCTTCTTTTATACCAAAAGAAAATGTCTTACCGCCAATATTCTCTCCATTTAAAGCTTTATTTGAAATAATTTGTATAGCCTTTCCAACATCTTTAACTGCTGAAGTCAAAACATTATCGACAGCTAAATATGATTGATCCAAATCGACGCCTATGGCAAAATTTCCGGTTTCTTTAGCAGCTTCAATAACGCCTACTCCAGCTCCTCCTGCTGCATGAAATACTATATCGCAATCATCAAACAATTTTAACGCTATTGCTTTGCCTTTTGCTGAATCGGTAAAGCTTTCCGCGTACTGTACTTTAACATCAATATTCTTCCCTAACTGTTTTGCTCCGTATGCTACACCTGCTTTAAACCCAGATTCAAACTGGTCTATTACCATTCCACGAATTCCACCTACAAATCCCACTGAATTAGTTTTTGTGGTAAGCGCAGCGGCATATCCGACAGTAAATGAAGACTCTTCCGACCTAAACAATACTCCTGTAACGTTTTCAGGTGTATTTTCTCCAAATGAAAAATCAGCTATTGCATAATTAAGCTCCGGATTTGTTTTAGCAGCCACTTCAATCGTGTCTGCAAGTTTATATCCTATTCCCCAGATAAGATCTGCGTTTTCGTCAGCAAGTTTATCTATATTTACAGAAAAATCAGAAGTTTGAGGGCATTCAACATATCCTACCCTAGAATTTGTATCCTGAGAAAATTTTTTCATTCCTTCCCAAGAAGACTGTTGAAATGACTGGTCATTTATACCCCCGCCGTCAGTCACCATTGCAGTAAAAAATCTTTTGTCATTGTCTTCACCATTTGCAATTTTAATTCCGGTCTTAACTGCAAAAAATAATATTCCTATAACTATTAAAGCAAACAGCACAATCCCTGATGCTTTTGAAATTACTTTTTTCATAATTTCCTCCAAATTAAAGCTTGTTTTAAAATAAACACAACTAATGTCATTTATTAATATTTATGCAATTATAGGCATGAGGTTTACAATGTTATTAACTGATGGCAGTTTCTAAAGCAATTTTAACCATATCACAAAATCCGGTTTCACGTTCATCAGAAGAAAGCGAAAGCCCTCTAAGCGGACAGTCAGAAATAGTTAAAATGCACAAAGCTTTTTTACCCGATCTAGCAGCATTCATATATAAAGCAGCAGCTTCCATTTCAACAGCCAAAACTCCCATTTTATCCCATTCAGGAAGAACCGATTCATCGCTATAAAACACATCGCTCGAATAAATGTTACCTACAAAAGTATTTATCCCTAAACTTTGTGCACAACTTTCCGCATTTTTCAAAAGATTAAAATCAGCAATGGGCGCAAATATGCCGTTAAGCTTGTATTGACTTCCAAAATTTGAATCAGTACAAGCACCCATTGCCATAACTATATCTTTTAAATTAACTTTGGAATTTATTGCTCCCGCACTACCTATTCTTATAATTTTTTGAACATTATAAAAATTAAAAAGTTCGTAAGAATATATCCCAATTGAAGGCATCCCCATGCCTCCACCCATAACGGAAATCTTCTTACCCTTATATGTACCAGTAAATCCAAGCATATTCCGAACTTTATTAAAACAATTCACATCAGTTAAAAAATTTTCAGCAATAAATTTTGCTCTCAAAGGATCCCCGGGCATTAAAACGGTATCTGCTATCTCGTTTAATTTAGCTCC
>CAKUZC010000112.1 GCA_934718145.1 uncultured Eubacteriales bacterium
GTCTTAGCTTCGATATGTATTACAGTTGAATAATTTTCTAAATGTATTCCATAGCGTGATTCCATTTCTCGACGAGATAAAACTCCATGCGTTTCGAATAATCTAACATTTTTTTCATCCAATGAATGTTCCAAAGCTTCGACAGTTGTTTTAAAATGACATAATCCCCTCTCTTTGGCTTCGTGTTCCCATTGTTTTGAATAACTATCACCGTTGAATATTATTTTCTTATGTTTTTTTATAGTGGATACAAGAAGTTCGTTCAATTTAGATGAAGGGTTTTCGGTTTTTTCAAGTTCATCTGCAAACTCTTTTATTGATTGAGCCATTATTGTATTTAAAATCATATTGGGAGATGCAACCGATTGACTGGATCCGGCCATTCTGAATTCAAATTTATTTCCTGTAAAAGCAAATGGAGATGTTCTGTTTCTGTCTGCGGTATCTTTAAAAAATTTCGGAAATACATTGAGACCGATTTCAAAGTTATTTTTAATTGGTTTGGTATAAATTTCTCCATCTTCAATGGATTTTAAAATATCTGTGATTTCTTCTCCTAAATAGACTGAAACAATTGACGGAGGAGCTTCTTGACCTCCAAGCCGACAATCGTTACTTGGTGAAGAAACCGATATTCTCAATAAATCAGAGTACTCATCGACTGCTTTAATCATTGCACATAAAAAAATTAAAAATTGTATGTTTTCACGCGGAGAATCTCCCGGATCGAGAAGATTTTTTCCATCATCTGAAGAAAGAGACCAGTTATTGTGTTTTCCGCTTCCGTTAATAAATTCAAAAGGTTTTTCGTGAAGAAGACAAACTAGATTATGTCGCTCAGCAACTAATTTTAAAGTTTCCATTATTATGTGATTCTGATCCGCTGCCAAATTTGAGTATGTATATATTTGCGCTACTTCATGTTGTGCCGGAGCTACTTCATTATGCTTAGTCTTAGACGGTACACCCAGTTTCCACAATTCTTGATCCAAATCTTGCATAAATTCGGCCACTCTTGGTCTTAACGCTGCGAAATAATGGTCAGATAAATCCTGCGCTTTTACCGGTTTTGAGCCGAAAAGCGTCCTTCCACAAAATATTATATCCTTGCGTTTTTTGTAAATTTCTTTGTCTATAAGAAAATACTCTTGTTCCGCTCCCATACAAGGAGTGACTTTTTTAACTTTATTATTTCCTAAAATTCTTAAAATTCTTAAACATTGTATATCGAGAGCGTACATAGATTTCAAAAGCGGCGTTTTTTCGTCAAGCACTTCCCCACTGTAAGAACAAAAGAACGTAGGAATATAAAGCGAGTGATTTTTAACAAAAGCATAAGAAGTAGGGTCCCAAGAAGTATATCCCCTAGCTTCAAATGTTGCCCTCAATCCTCCGGAAGGCAGACTGGAAGCATCAGACTCACCTTTAAAAAGATCTTTTATCGAAAAATCCATTTTTACTGTTCCGTCTTCACCAAAACTCAAAAAACTATCGTGCTTTTCAGCGGTAATTTCCGTTAGTGGCTGAAACCAGTGAGTAAAATGTGTAGCACCTTTTTCAAGAGCCCAGTCTTTCATAGCTCTTGCCACAAACTCACCTGTTTGTCTATCCACAGCAAGGTTTTCATCAATAGATTTTCTTAATTTTTCGTAAATTTCCGATGGGAGCCTTTTTTTCATTTCCTCATCGTTAAAAACTTGGCTTCCATACATTTTGGGGACATTTATCATAACAAATCATTCCAACTTTCCGTTTTACACATAACTTTACGGTATATGATTATATACGATAAGCTCTTTTTGTTCAATCAAACTTTGAACTGTGTTATAATCCTTTTTTAGGGAATTTATCAGTATTCACAAATGCAAATCAGAAGGGATTTTATTAACTATGAAAGAAAGGTTTAAAACTCCTACATCCGTATTTTTAATACTTACCAGAAAATACAAAAATGAAACCGAAATACTGCTTCAAAAAAGGAAAAATACCGGTTTTAAAGATGGTTTTTGGGATACAGCATCAAGCGGCCATGTTGAAAAATATGAATCGCTTTCGCAAGCAGTTATTCGAGAAACTAAAGAAGAACTAGGAATAGATATTTTTCATGAAAATATTCAATTTGGAGGATTTTACTACAACAATATAGAATCAACAACATACTGTTATGTTTACTTTTGCACATCTAACTGGCAAGGAGATCCTAAAATCGGAGAATCTGAAAAATGTTCTGAATTAAAATGGTTCAACATAAAAAAATTTCCGGAAGATATAATACCTGACAGAAAAACAGCTATTGAAAACTGTTTAAACAACGTTTATTTCGGGGAAATAGGATGGGAATAAGAATTTTACATATTAAGAACCCAAACTCCGAGATTTAAGTAAGCTGCGAAAGTTAACCACAATGCGTAAGGTATTTGAAGAAAAGCAGCACGTGGATTTATTCTGTAAAATGTTCCTATCATCCATAAAACCATAACCCAAAGAGCTATTAAAACAAGAAGAGCAGGCAAAAACATTCTCGCATTGAAAAATATTAAAGGCCAAATAAAATTCAAGAATAATTGTATTCCATAAATGGTCAACGCTTTCTTTTTTATAGTCGATTTAGATTCAGTTATCATATAAGCTGAAATTGCCATTAAAAAATACAGAATGGTCCAGACTATCGGGAATATCATTCCCGGCGGTGAAAGTGGTGGTTGCTGTAAATTACTGTAAACATCCATGGAATCTCTGGTTAAAAATGCAATTAAGGCTCCCCCACCTAATGTGATTAAGAGATTTACAATAAGAGATTTTAATTTTATCATTTTTCCCTCCTAAATTAATAATGTTATCTTAGATATTATTTTTTACTTTTCAATTTATATACCATTTAAAATATTTTTATCCCTATTAGTTGTCGTTGTGCTTATTAAATATAATATTCTATATTTTTTATAAATAATACTTGACATTTTTGTTTATAAATTATAAAATAGAATAAAAATTAAAATATTGGAGGAATGATATATGGATTCACAAAAAATAGACCAATTTATTGCCATGAACAATAAGTTTTTTCCTACAGATAAAATTTCTACAATTAGAGAAAAACTTGAACGTGTTCCTGAAAATAAATATTCTGTAATTCAAAGTCTCGACTACAAAGACCCTACAACTTTGCTTATTATTTCAATATTTTTAGGGTATCTCGGAGTAGACCGCTTTATGCTTGGTCAGATAGGACTTGGCGTTGTTAAGCTTTTAACTCTCGGAGGATGCGGAATATGGTCAATAGTTGACTGGTGCATGGTCACAAAAATGACCAAAGAATATAATTACAATGAGCTTATGAAATATATTTAAAGTCATAAAAAAATAAAAAGATACTAAGCAGATACATTAAAACAAATGTATCTCTGCTTTTTTATTTTATTCAAAATTGTTTTGATAATTTACGTTTTAAATGCAAATTTTAATCTTTTTCTGCGGATAATTGAATAAAGTTGTTTTATCAAATGCGTTAGGAAGGTGAAAATTTAATTTAAACTTGAATAGCATTCTAATTGGAACACAGCGATGTTACATTAAATATCAAAAAAAGGAGAAATTAAAAATGGCATTAATAAAATCAATTACACTCGAAAACGGAATAACCGTAAACTACCATAGAATCGTAAGCGTAAACAATATTACAAATCATTCAAGTGTTATCGAAGTTGCTTC
>CAKUZC010000113.1 GCA_934718145.1 uncultured Eubacteriales bacterium
GAGTGCTGTCACATAATCCCATGGCTATGATGCCATTTTGCGGATACAATATGGCTGATTACTTTAAACATTGGATGCAAATGGGCAAGTCCCTCGGAGACAAAGCTCCCAAAATATTCAATGTAAACTGGTTCAGAACAGATAAAGACGGAAAATTCATATGGCCTGGATTCGGTGACAATTTAAGAGTTTTGGAGTGGATTCTTAAAAGATGTGAAAATGACATCGATGCAAAAGAGACCCCTATTGGATACATTCCAAATATTTCCGATATAAATTTAGAAGGCACCTATGTTTCTCAAGAAGATTTAGATAAACTTTTGGAAATAAATATTGATTTATGGAAAAAAGAAGCTAAAAATATAAAGGAATTTTATCAAATTTTCGAAAATAAGCTGCCCGATGAATTAAAAGTTGAACTTGAAAATTTAGAAAAACGTCTGGAAAAGTAATATAACTTATTGAATTTTAGTGGATTGTATTTTATAATTTAAAATTGTTGAAATTTAAAGAATACTAAAATCAGAGTATTGGAAATTTTTGAGGAGTATTTAATGAAAAATGAATCTGATAAAAATTCCCGGAAATATCCCGAGAATAATCAAAGATGTATGACTAAAGAATATATGGATGTTTACAGCAACAGTAAAGGTAGGCATAATGAGTACGTTGACATATATTCTTCAGAAAAAAGAAAAGAAAAAAAGCTTAGAGGCACATCTATATTTAAAATCATATATCTTACATTTTTCATAATTCTGGGAGTAATCGGGGGAACCATGATTTATGCCTATAACACTTTACATTCGTTTAACTACGAAGATTTAGGCGACGACTATTCCGATTTAAAGTCTGGAGGAGACGAAATAAGCAGTAAACTTGCAAATGACAATATGATACTTAATATCATGTTAATCGGAAGCGATTCAATGTCTACAGGAGACCATGGACGAAGCGATTCTTTGATGATACTTTCTCTGGATTTAAGACATAAAAAAATAAAAGTGACGTCACTTATGAGAGATATATGGATAAAAATTCCGGGACAAGGTAAGGACAGGCTAAATGCTGCATATGCATACGGAGGTCCAAAACTTA
Source organism: uncultured Eubacteriales bacterium (assembly GCA_934718145.1). Lineage (GTDB taxonomy): Bacteria > Bacillota > Clostridia > Oscillospirales > Acutalibacteraceae > UMGS1491. The sequence continues at coordinate 1,099 of CAKUZC010000113.1, forward strand.
CCATAGAAACTATAGAACGAAATTTTGGGATTTATATAGACAGATACGCTATAGTTGACTTTGATGGATTTTCAGGAATAATTGATTCTCTTGGGGGAATTGATCTAGAATTAAGCGCTTCTGAATGTGCATATATCAATAAATATTCCGGTGACAGTAATATATTGAAGGGTTCCGGGTTGAAACACTTGACAGGCCTTCAGGCGTTGCATTATTCCAGAGACAGAAATAGTATAGGTTCCGACTATGATCGAACAAGTCGTCAAAGAAACGTAATTAAAGCTGTTGTTTCCAAGCTTAAACAAGCGAATATCGGACAAATAACTGAACTTTTAACGATTGTAGGGCCAATGATAACAACTAACTTTAAAACTTCAGAAATAAGCAGACTTGCAACAAAGTCATTGACCTACCTCAACTATGACGTGGAAGAGTTCAGATTACCTACCGACGATAATGTACGTGATGAAACGTTTTCTCAAAAAATGGTTCTTGTAATTAAGGATTTGGACAAAGCAAAATCGGATTTATCAAATTTTATATATGAAAATAATTAATTTATGAGCTATGAATTGAAATGGACGTGATATTATGAAAATCAGCAAAGAACAGATTCAAAAAATATTCAGCAATCTTGAGTTCATAAACAAAATCATGGATAGCAATGTTCCCGCTGCTGAGTGCGAAAAATATTTTTACGACGAAGGTGTGGAAATTTCAAAAAATGAGCTGGAAGAAGTAAAAAAATTAATGGTAGCCATAAATCAGATAGACCCGGAAAAAATAAACGAAAAAGATTTAACTGATATAGCAGGAGGAGGAAGCAACAAAACAGATGTAGCTTTCACGGTGGCAACTGGAACGCAACTCGCCGCTATGGTTGGACTGGGGATAGGTAGTGCAATAAGTGCTTTCACTGATCACGATAAACTAACAAAAAAATTAGGCTTAGCTGCTCTGGCACTGGGTGGCACATCAGCTATGACAGGAATAGCATGGGGAACAGCTCGTACAGCAAATCTTTTCTTGGACAACGACTCCAAAAATAAAAGCAAAAAAATCTTGAACAAAAAAATTAAAAAATCATAATTATTCATAACTATGACATGAAAGAATTCAAGTTACCTAATGAAACGTTTTTTCAAAAAATGGTTCTTGTAATTAAAGATTTAGATAAAGCAAAGTCGAATTTATCAAATTTTATATATGAAAATAATTAATTTATAATCTATAAAAATGTCGGCCATCTTAAAACGGCCGGCTTTTGTGTATTTAAAAATCAATAGCATCGTTATTATGAGGAAAAGTATTAGAAGAATTTTAATAAATTCACCAATATAATGCTTTTCACAAAACACATTATGAACTTGAATTACAACAGAATTTGTTTATATAAAGTTTTCTACGCTTATTAATATACCATATATCCATAACTTATGTATGAGTGCTATCAAGAATTTCTACAAAAAAATTTAATGTCTAAATCAAAAGATGATCCTCAATAGACTTTATTAAAATCAGATATTTACACGTACTCGATAATCGTATAGAAATTACGATGTACCTACGGCAAAGAACCACAATTTCGATAGAAATTAATTAAGAGGGTACAAAAAACATCTCAAGGTAGTATTCCTAGTCTAAAATATCGTAGCAAATCGGAAATTGTCAATCTATATTGATCCAATATCTTTTCATCATGCATCCATCTATTTCAACGTATCCTTCAAAAATTCCTCTATTGGCGAGTATCGTTTTTTCACTTGCTGTATTTGTTTCATCACATACCACAAGAAATTTTGGTATCCCCATTCTTTTGGCATTTTGAATATTTAATCTAAGCATTTCCTTTGCATAACCCTTTCCACGTTCAGACGGTCTTACAGAATATCCACAATGTCCGCCCCATGTTCTAAGAATCGGATGATTAATATGATGGCGCAAATCTATCACACCAACAAGTTTATCGTCACTTTCTCTAATAGCGAAATAAGTTGTTGATGGAACCGGCGTTCCCACTTGGTCACATGTCTCTGCCCTTTTCCTTAGATTACATATATCGATCCATTCTTTTCCGGTCCTGCAATCTCGCAGACCCATGCATCCTGCCAATTGATCCTTATTGTCTTTATCATAAATCAGCACCTCATCCTTGAACTTCTCCAGTTCATCTGCATATTTTTCATTTGCCTCTATTAGAAACAACATGAATCTCTCCTTCTAAAAATAGAATTTACAAATTATGTTTTTCAAGCTCAGTATAATATGACCGTATAAAAAAATCCACCGTAATTCTATCAAAACTACGATGTACATATGGTGGACGCAAAGGGACTCGAACCCCTGACCTCTCGCGTGTGAGGCGAACGCTCTAACCAGCTGAGCTATGCGTCCAAATTTATATTAAGTTAAAATATTTTCTCGTTTTTTTAAACTTTACAGAAACGATAAATTTTTATAGTTCCAGAACTCTTCCAAAATTACAGCTAAAATATGAAATTTTACAAAAAATAACTTTTTCAGTAGCTCGTAAAAAAATTCTCCCTCTAGTTTAAAGCTTTGAATACAGTC
>CAKUZC010000114.1 GCA_934718145.1 uncultured Eubacteriales bacterium
CTACCAGGCTGCTCCATTCTGCGATCTTTCAACCACTTTCTATATTGTAATACATTATATTATAAATGTCAATAGAAATATGAAATAAAATTTTTAATTAATTTTCGTCATAAAAAATATTAAAAAAAGTTGTACATAATCTTTTATTAATGATATACTTAGAATAATTAAAAATTATACTTATTTAAAACTGGTTTTTAACGCGTATGAAATATTAACTTTTTAATTGTATATTTTGTAATTCAGAAATATGATTTTATATTTTAACCAAACGCAAGGCGTTTATGCGTTTTTTATAGGTCATAAATTAACAAATTCAAATATTAAACCTAAATATTTTCAAATTATTTGTTTTTATTTTGATTCTGTATTATAATGTATTTAATGTTAAAAGATTATAACTTTATTAAGTGATTTTGTAGGCTTAATACACCGGTAGTAGGATTTTAACTTATTTTTTAATTTTAATATTTATCAGGAGAGTGTATTAAAAAATGTCAGAAATAGGAACAGAACTTATCTATGTAGTAGACGATGAACCCAACATAAGAAAGCTTGCAGCTTTGGCTCTTAAGGAGTATGGATTCGAAACTCAGGAATTTTCTGAAGGAAACGAACTTTTAAAGGCTATACAAAGAAGAGTGCCCGATGCAATAGTTTTAGATTGGGTTATGCCGGCGCCAGACGGCTTGAGTATATGTGGTCGCCTTAAATTGGATAAAGAAACACGTACAATTCCTATTATTCTTTTAACCGCAAGAAATGACGAAGTAGACTGCGTTTTAGGACTCGAAATGGGAGCAGATGATTATATAACTAAACCGTTTAGTTTAAAAGAGTTATGTGCCAGAGTGAAAGCACTTTTGAGAAGAAAAGAATATTCAAATATCACTAATCCTAACAACGATATTGTAACTTGCGGAGAAATAACCGTAAATCTTGCTAGAAGAACTGTAATGAAAAATGGAAATTTAATAGACCTTACAATGAAAGAATTTGATTTGCTTACATCTTTAATGCTTAGCAAAGGGAGAGTTCTTAACAGAGACCAACTTATGGAAAAAGTTTGGGATGTTGAATTTTGTGGAGACGCTCGTACCGTAGACGTACACATTAGGTATCTTCGTCAAAAAATTGAAGATGAATCAGAAAATCCACGTTATATTCTCACAGTAAGAGGCGTAGGATACAGATTTGCATCTGAAGATGAAATTTTCAAAAACGCTAAGAAAGAAGAAAATATAACTGCATCACAGGCGGTTTAAAGATTATGAATAATGACATTAATATAACTGATATAAAAGGCATTGTTCATGACCTTAAAACTCCCATAACTTCCATAATAGGATTCATTGAGCTTCTAAAGAAGAATACGCATGACCAAAAAACAACTCAGGAGTTTTATGATATAATAGCTTCCGAATCTAATCGTCTTCTAAAAATGGTTAACGATATACTTTATGCCTCAAAAAACTCTGTATCAGAGCCTATGGAGAAGAGCGGGGATATATGTAATATAAATGTAGAAATTCATAAATATATAAAGTCATTGTCTCCATTGGCAGAAAAAAACGATGTAAGCATAAATTTGAATACCAGCTCCGGAAATATATATGTTTCTATGCCTGAGATGAAAGTTGCAAGAATTTTGACTAACATAATTGAAAATGCAATTAAATACAATAAGGAAAAAGGAAAAGTATTTATAGATATTAAAGATGAGTCAGATCAAGTTGTTGTAAACATAAAAGATACAGGAATAGGTATATCCCAAGATGAAATTGACAAAATTTTCAACAGATATTACAGATCTAAAAATTCTAAAAATATGGGAATAGAAGGTTCCGGATTGGGTCTCGCTATAGCCAAAGATATTGTGGAATCTTATAACGGGAATATAAAAGCTCATAGTAATCCGGGAAAAAGTACGGAATTTGTTATTACTCTTCCGTCTGCTCAAGTGAAAATTTAATATTATATCAAGGAGGAGAGCAATTGAATTTTTAGGAAAGATCTAAAGATTTGGTTGCTCATTTTTTTATGAAAGAAAAAATATTTTTTTACAAAAATTTTCTAGATTTATCCCAAACTTTAGCTGAAAATCTTTTTCAAAACGTTTATTATCCATGGGAAGTGCTCCCTTTAATAAAAAACTATATACTAGAAACTGGCAAAAATTTACCTAAAGACAAATTTGATGAAATAAAAGAAAATGTGTGGATATCTAAAAAATCTTCAATTGCTACAAGTTCATGCATTTTAGGACCAACTATAATTGATGAAAATACTGAAGTAAGACATTGTGCTTTCATTCGAGGAAGCGTTATAATCGGTAAAAATTGTGTAGTAGGTAATTCGACTGAAGTGAAAAACTCTATAATATTTAACAATGTTCAAGTCCCACATTTCAATTATGTAGGAGACTCCATTCTTGGATATCGTTCACATTTAGGAGCAGGAGCAATAATTTCAAACGTGAAATCTGATAGAACTAATGTTTCTGTAAAGTATCAAAATATAAAAATAAACACCGAACTCAGAAAATTCGGTGCTGTAGTCGGTGATTTTGTAGAAATAGGATGTAATGCGGTCTTAAATCCAGGAACGATAATCGGAAAAAATTCATCTGTCTACCCCACTTCTATGGTTCGAGGTATGATAAATGAAAACTCAATATTTAAAAATTCCGGAGAGATTATAGACAAAATATAAAAACCGCTCTGAAACTATAAATCAATCCTATGACAACGTAAAGTACTTAATCGGAAATTTTTTCAGGTGAAGATTTAGGTATTACCATTTCATCTGTTTCTACAGAAAATCCTGACTCTACCATTTGAACCAATTGATTTACCGCTGCTTCTTCATCTACTCCATCGGCAATTATTTTAATTGAAGTTCCACCTATTATACCGAGTGAAAGTATACCCAAAAGGCTCTTTGCGTTTACTTTTCGCTCTTCTTTTTCAACCCAAATTAATGATTGAAACTCATTTGCCTTTTGGATAAAGTAAGTCGCTGGCCTGGCATAGAGTCCCACCTGATTTTGTACTACTACTTCTTTAATATACATAATACTCTTCTCCTTTACTTACTTCAAAATCTTTAATATTAATTTCTATAAAATCTACTAGTGTTAGTATATTATATCACAATTATCATTTTAGTCAATAAAAAATAGTTTTTTTATAATCATTGTATACTAAAAGCATTATAGGCACCTTTAGATTGTTTATGTTGCTAAAAACACTTTTCTTTTTTGTATAGTATTTACATTTAATAAAGCTTCTATAAATTTGTCGATTTCACTATATTTTATTTATAAGATCCGGTCTGTATTTTTTTGTTTCCTTCAAAGACATTTCGTCTTTCCAAAGTTTTATATTAGCATGATGTCCTGAAATAAGAACATCCGGAACTTTTTTTTGATGCCATTCATATGGTCTCGTATACTGAGGATGTTCCAGCATACCATTATAATGACTCTCTTCTTCAAAACATATATCATCTGATAAAACTCCCGGAATCATGCGTGAAATGGCGTCTACGAAAACTAGAGCCGGAAGTTCTCCTCCGGTTAAAACATAATCCCCAATAGAAATATACTCATCTACAATTTCATCTAAAATCCGTTCGTCCACACCCTCATAGTGACCGCACAATAT
>CAKUZC010000115.1 GCA_934718145.1 uncultured Eubacteriales bacterium
CATAGTAACCCGAACTTAAAACGTAATTTCCGAGAAGTATTCTTCTCTTTACCTCCGGTCCAAAACCTTCACTTCTTGTTTTGCATATCATTTCATTTATATCTTTATAATGTTCGGTTCTATAGCCATACCTAACTCCATCGAATCGAGCTAAATTTGAAGTAGCTTCAGCACAAGCTAAGATATAGTACACCGGCAAAGAATATTTAACTTCCGGAAAATCGAAGTACTCAACGCTAGCACCCATTGATTCATAAACTTTAACAGCTTCTTCAATAGATGATTTTATTTCTTCATCCACGCCATCATAATACTCTTTCGGAATTCCTATTTTAAGTCCCTTAATATCATTATCTATACCGGCAAAAGTTTTCATTTTTACGTTTGGATTTGATGTTGAATCATGAAAATCGTAGCCCGAAATTGCATCAAAAACTAGCGACACATCTTCAGCTGTTTGAGCTATCGGCCCTACCTGATCAAATCCCGAAGCGTATGCTATTACTCCATATCTTGAAACAGCTCCATATGTGGGTTTAAGTCCTACAACTCCGCAAAATGACGCCGGTTGACGAACTGAACCACCTGTATCTGTGCCGAGAGCATAAGCTGCTATATTTCCCGCTACCGCAGAAGCCGAACCACCTGAACTTCCACCAGAAACATGATTAATGTTGTGTGGGTTTTTAGCTCCTCCGATACAAGAATTTTCACAAGAAGAGCCCATCGCAAATTCGTCCATATTGAGCTTTCCGAGCAGTACCGCTCCATTTTGCTTAAGTTTTTTCCATACTGTAGCATCAAATATAGGTTTATATCCGGACAGTATCTTAGAACAGCATGTAGTTTCTATGCCATCAGTTGAAATTATATCTTTAAGCGCCATCGGTACACCTTCGAGAAAATTCAATTCCTCACCTGAATGTATTTTCTCATCTATTTTTTCGGCGTCTTTATAAGCTTTTTCTTCACAAACTGTAACATAAGCGTTAAGGTTATTCTTTTTTATTTCGCTCAAATATTTTTCTGTTAACTCTTTACAGGAAATTTCTTTATTAGAAAGCATATTTTTTATACGCTTTATTATTCCTCTTTTGGAATCGTTCATTAATGTTCAAGCCTCCCTAAAACATGCATAGAAAAAATTTACGCGCATTTAATTATATTTTTTGATGTAAAAATATCCATCTTTTCCACCATCGACATTTTCCAAAATCTTATCTTGAGGATAAGATTCTATCACTTCATCATCTCTGAGTGAATTTGAAAGACCATTTATATTAGGAGTTTCATCAGAATCTAGACTCATTTCGTTTATTTGATTTGCAAAATCGATCATTCCGTCCATTTCTTTCATTGCATCTTCAATTTCATCTTCATTCAGATACAGTTTGGAAAGATTGGCTAAATTCAACATTTCGTCACGGCTAATCATTTATATCACCTACTAATCTCTGATTTTTATATGAACTTCACGCAATTGCTGTTCAGTTACCTCATTCGGTGAACCTAACATTACATCTTGAGCGTTGCTATTCATCGGGAATGCTATTATCTCTCTTATATTTTCTTCATCAGTCAAGAGCATTATCATTCTATCAACTCCCGGTGCCATACCTGCATGAGGAGGAGCTCCGAACTTAAATGCATTGTAAAGAGCGCCAAATTTTTCTTTTATGGTATCTTCTCCATAACCTGCTATTTCAAATGCTTTGAGCATTATTTCCGGATCATGGTTCCTTACCGCTCCTGAAGAAAGTTCTATTCCATTACAAACCAAATCATATTGGTAAGCAAGAATGTTTAAAGGATTTTCATTTAAAAGAGCATTAAGTCCACCTTGAGGCATTGAAAAAGGATTATGAGTAAATATCGTATTTCCGGTTTCCTCATCCTCTTCATACATTGGAAAATCTACTACAAAACAGAAATCAAATCTGCTGTTATCTATTAAATTAAGGCGTTTACCAAGTTCCGAACGTATTTTACCGGCAAATTTTGGAGCTTCTTTTTTCGAATCGGCAATAAAATAAACAACACAACCTGGTTTTATTTCAGAACGCTCAGACAAAATTTCTCTTTTTTCGTCGGGAATAAATTTATTTATCGGACCTGTAAATTCCCCACTTTCGGTAACCTTTATATATCCGAGACCTTTCATTCCTATTTCCAAAGCATAATCATTCATTTTATCGAAAAATTTACGCGGTTGTGACGAACATCCGTCAACAGTAATTGCTCTTACTGTTTTTCCTTCAAATGCCGCAAATCCCGAACCTTCAAAAATATCGCTGACGTCCACTATTTTAAGAGGATTTCTGAGGTCAGGCTTATCTGTTCCGTAAGTCAACATCGCATCAGCGTAAGTTATACGTTGAAAAGGTTTATGAGAGACTTTTTTATCTGAAAATTTTGTAAAGGTATCATATATTACATCTTCAGTAACGGCTAAAACGTCTTCTTGATTTGCAAAAGACATTTCGTAGTCTAATTGATAAAATTCTCCGGGAGAACGGTCAGCTCTGGAATCCTCATCACGAAAACAAGGAGCTATTTGAAAATATTTGTCAAATCCCGAAACCATCAAAAGCTGCTTGAAAATTTGTGGAGCTTGAGGCAAAGCATAAAACTTTCCATGATGCTTACGACTCGGAATAAGATAATCTCTGGCACCTTCCGGTGATGAAGCCGATAAAATAGGTGTTTGAATTTCCGTAAATCCCATTTCGTGCATTTTATTTCTTAAGAAATGCAATATTTCAGAACGAAGTTGTATTCTCGAATGCAAGTCCTTATTACGCAAATCAAGAAAACGGTATTTTAAACGCAACTCTTCTTTGGTATCAGTGGAACTTGTAATTTCGAAAGGAAGCAATTCTCGAGATTTGCTTATTAAATTCAATTCCTCACACTTTATTTCTATAAAACCTGTTTTAAGTTTCGGATTAACGTTTTCCTCTGAACGCTCTAAAACTTCACCATACACGGAAATTACAGCTTCTTTTGAAATATTTTTAATCATTTCGTCATCATGTATAACAACTTGGACGTTTCCGTAATGGTCTCTAAGGTCAACAAAAGTTATACCTCCATGGTCGCGAATGTTTTCAACCCATCCCGCAACTCTTATCTTTTCTCCGACATTTTCTTTTGTAACATTTCCACAGTACTGACTGCGATATTCATTTTCACGAATCATAAATAAGCCGGTCCTTTCAAATTTTATTTATAAAGTTAATCTAAATATTTTTCAGCACATTCGAAGATTATTATAACATTATCAGTTCTTATGTTTCAACTACGATATTTCGACATACACTTTTTACATATTATTTCAACCTCTAGAAGTAATAATGTCATTCTTTACAAATATAGTTATAAATTGTTGATTTCTTGTAATTTTTTGTTACAATATATTTAAGAAGAGAAATTTTTAACAAACCTAAAACAAAAAGTTAAAAATTTATAGGAGGCAGTTTTAGTTTATGGTTTTCAAAAA
>CAKUZC010000116.1 GCA_934718145.1 uncultured Eubacteriales bacterium
TAAATTGAAAAATATGGATTCTTCTCAGCATTTTACAGAACCTCCTGCCAGATATACAGAAGCTTCACTTATTAAAGCGTTAGAGGAGTACGGTATAGGTAGGCCGTCCACATATGCTTCAATTATCTCAACGATTACTTCCAGAGAATATGTTAAGAGGGAAGGAAAATCGTTAAAACCTACGGAATTAGGTGAAGTTGTTACTGATTTGATGAAAGAACGTTTCCCAAAAATTGTAAATCTTAAGTTTACAGCTCAAATGGAAAATGATCTAGATTCGATTGAAGAGGGAAAAAATAATTGGACGCAAACGATCACAGATTTTTATGGTGATTTTTCCAAAACTTTAGAAAAAGCAAAAGAAGATATGAAGGGTGTAAAAATCACGCTGGAAGAAGATAAAATTGATGAAATTTGCGATAAATGCGGAAAACCTATGGTTATAAAACATGGAAGATTTGGAAAATTTATAGCGTGTTCCGGTTATCCCGAATGTAAGAACATAAAAAATATTGTTGAAGATATCGGAGTAAAGTGTCCTAAATGTGGTGGAAATGTAATTAGGCGCAAAAGTAAAAGAGGACGTGTCTTCTACGGCTGTGCAAATTATCCAAAATGTGATTTTGTTTCTTGGAATGAACCGACACAAGAAAAGTGTCCTCAATGCGGAAATATTTTATTTAAGAAAAATACAAAAACTCCTAAACTTTATTGTTCTAACAAAGAATGTGGTTATGAAAAAGTTTAATCTATTAAAAAAATAAATTTTAATTTGCAATTTTTTCACTTATACGATAAATAGAGACCACCTCATCAGACGTGATCTCTTTACAATTTAAAATGTTTAGTGAAATTTTAAAAATTGTTATCAGTGTAAAAATATTTTTTCTGTACGTTTCAGGTCATACTTAATAAGATCTTTTGTTGCTTCGCTTAATTTACCGGGTTCTACTTTTGGTTTATATTTATTTAAATCATCTCCATAATCCCTGGCCTGTAAAGCTAAACCTATTTTAAATCCATTATCAAATGTTTTTCCCAAACGTCTTTCTTTTTCGCATTTTATTTTACTTTGTATATATTCCCTTTTATCGTCTCTTCCAATCATGAATCCTGTTGCTGTAGCACTTCCTATTAAAATTAGTCCGCCTAAAGCCATAAGGGCTTTTTTACCTTTTTCTCCTATTTTTCCCCCTGAAATATTGTCCATATTAAGTTTAGAATGTAATACCTCTTCTAATACATTGTCGGGTATTTCATTAATACCTTCCTTAATTTCTTTTGCGTTCATAATTACATCTCCTTTTGTTTAAATAAATATTTATCGATTCATTTGTTTTTTTAGATATTCTTCTGCAGACGTTATTATTTCCTTTCGATTATCTTTAGATTCTTTGTAAAGTCTATTAAATTTACCTTTAGCTTCTTTGTCTCCAAGTGTATCGATTAAAATTCCCGCTGTATATCCATCTCTTATACCGTTCATTTTTGATTTTTCATACAAATTTTCGTATTCCAGTTCTTCGTCAATTTTTGATTTTCTACCGATAAAATACCCACCTACATTACATACTCCGATTGTTGTAACGAGTGCGGCCATAAGTGTAGCAAGTTTTCTAGTTTCGGAACTTAATCCTCCAAGTACACCGTCTAGAGTTTCAGGGTCCATTGATTCCAAATTTATTTTTGAAAGTGTTTCTAAATCCTCGTCTGGTATGTTATTGATAATTTCTTTAAATTTTTCAGCATTTGTAGCGTCTATGTTAATGTCATTGATTGTCTCATTTTCTACGTCAATATTATTTGGTTCCATTTTTAAAATCTCCTTTCATAATTGGATGCATGAGCTATTTTAGTCGCATGTTGGCGCAAATTATATAATTACATTTTGACTGCAATCATAGTTTATAATTTTTAGTTTAGAAATCTTTTTCGGTATAGATCCGTGGATTTTTATTTTGTAAATTCAGTGCTTGAGCAGCTGTATTTGCTCCTATTACAAATGAAATTGCTGCACATAGGGCATATTTATCATCCTTTTTACTTAATTGTTCAATAGAAGCTCTTTTAGAAGCTGTGTTGTAGCCATTTATAGAACCGATTTTATTTCCTTTTTTGTATCCTTTTTTATATCCTTTTCCATATCCATCTTCATATGAATTTTTTAGGTTTGCTTGTAAGTTTTTCATTACCTCTTCACATTGTGCATTAGCTTTTTCTGCATTTAAATTTCCCAAATGATACGCACCGACACCTACAGTTGCGAGCACTGCACCTGCACCCAAATATTTTAAAACTTCCTTTGTCCCGGAGCCTAATCCTGCAGATAGTTTCGCAAGAGTTTCAGGTGTAATTTCTTTAACTTCTTTAATTTTTTTGATTTCTTCATTGGAAATTTGATTTATTGCTTCTTGTGGAATTTGTTTCATAATTTTCTCTATATCTTCTTTAGATACCAATTTAGAAATTTCTTTAATCGTTTCTATAGATGATGTATCGATATATTCTTCCGGTGTGTCGTTTTTTTCGTCAATTTCTTCAATTTTCATTTTTAATCATCCTTTCAAAAAAATTATATGAATACCAACAATTTAATTATATATTATTTGAATAAAAAAGTAAATATAGAAAGGCAAAAATATGGATAATTCAATCAATATAATAGGTGCCGGCCTAGCCGGATGCGAAGCTGCTTGGCAAATTGCTCAAAGAGGAATAAAGGTTAATTTATATGACATGAAACCTTCAAAATTTTCACCTGCTCATAAAAATAAAAATCTGTGCGAATTGGTTTGTTCTAATTCATTTAAGGCTGACAGAATTGACAGTGCAGCAGGACTTTTAAAAGAGGAGCTCAGATTGTTGAATTCTCTTGTAATTAAATGTGCTGATAAATGTCGTGTTCCTGCCGGTGGGGCTTTAGCGGTCGATCGTGAAAAATTTTCAGCTATGGTTACCGAAAAAATTTTAAGTCATCCTCTCATAAATTTTATTTCCCGTGAAGTTGAAAAAATTCCGCGCGAAAATATAACAATAATTGCTGCCGGACCGCTTGCTTCAGAGAGTATTTCAAAGGGCATATCTGAACTTTGTTCCGGAGAACTGAGTTTTTTTGACGCAGCTGCTCCAATTTTAACCGCCGAAAGTATAGATATGAATGAGGCTTTTTTTCAGTCGCGTTATGATAAAGGCGATGGAAACGACTATCTTAATTGTCCTTTGAGTGAAGAAGAGTACAAAGAATTTTATGAAGCATTAATTTCCGCTGAACGTGCTCCCATACATGGATTTGACATAGCTGATCCGAAAGTATATGAAGGATGTATGCCGGTGGAAGTTATGGCTGGAAGAGGAATAGATACCCTTAGGTTCGGACCTATGAAACCCGTAGGACTTAGAAATCCAAAAACAGGAAAACGTCCTTTTGCGGTAATTCAGTTGCGCAAGGAGGATTCTGAAGGTACACTTTATAATATGGTTGGTTTTCAA
>CAKUZC010000117.1 GCA_934718145.1 uncultured Eubacteriales bacterium
AAACTTTTAAACTTGGATTCTTCTATATTGTCCTATCCCAGACTTTTACCATTGTTATAATTTCTCTTAATTTTTGATCATCAATCACATATTCTAATGCTTCGTCAGGGCTATCATAATATTTTTCTGTTTCAGGTTTATGTGATTCGCAAATACTTATAACTCCATTGGGGTGAGTTATGGAATAATTTTTTTCTTTCCATTCAAAGGTGACTTCACTGCGATATTTCATTGCAAATTTAAAATCACTTATGGTTTTAAATCTATAATCTTCAGGATCAATGTGTATCACTGTGTATGTTGTTTTTGTATTATCATTCATATTTTTATCTTTCTAAAACTTTTAAACTTGGATTCTTCTATATTGTCCTATCCCAGACTTTTACCATTGTTATAATTTCTCTTAATTTTTGACCGTCAATTACATATTCCAAAATTTCATCTGCATTATCACACCATTTTTCTGTTTCGGGTTTATATGCTTCACAAATGCACATCTGTATTGCGTCATTCGGTGTTTTCTGTAGTTTCCCAAAGGCACAATATGTTTTGTTGTTCCATTCAAATTCAAGTTCTCCTCCTCTACTCATGCAGTCTTTAAAATCGCTTATAGTTTTAAACCTCATCTGTTCGAAATATTTTTCATCAGGTATGTTGTCATTCATATAAATAACTCCTTTATAATTTTTAAATTCAGGAACCTCGTCAGGATAATTTATTGATTTACTTGTAACTTGAAAATATTTACACAAAAATACAACTTTTAAATTATTTAAAAATATGGTACAATGCCCTGATAAAGAAAGGTAAGCAAATTGGAGTGGATGAAATGAAACGTGAATTATTAAGCAAAACTAACGATAAAGTATTCAAAGAAATTTTTAGATACCCACACAAGAAAAGGTTCAGCACTTGACAGAGAGTACATTTTGGATATAAAAGTCAAAACGAAATCTTATGTAATTGATGTTGAAATGCAAGTTAAACGTTCTCCTATTGTGGAATAAAGAATTATTGTGTATTTCGCCAATATGGTTAAAGACCAAAGTTGTGAAGGCTTTAAGTATAAGGATATTAAAAAGAGTGTAAATATAATAATTGCCGCAGAGCGTAACTTGACTAATGATAATAGATATTTTCAAAAGATAGTTCCGTGTTTACTGACCTTTTGGAAGTTGATTTACTCGAACTTAAGAAATTACCCAAAGCCGATGACGGCACTAATCTTTGGGACTGGCTTCGATTCATAAAGACTAACAATGAGGAGGAGATGGAAATGCTTGCACATGAAAACCCCGAAATTGAAAAAGCATATGATGCACTCCAGGATTTAAGTAATGATGAAGCTAAAAGACATGAAGCACAGCAACGAGAAATGTATTTGCAAAACGAAATGGCAATTAATGAAGAACGTTACGAACAGGGTGTTAAAGAGGGTAAAGAACAAGGTCTCAAAGAGAGTAAGATTGAAATAGCTAAAAATCTTCTAAGAATTAATTTACCTTTGGAACAAATCTCCGCTGCGACTGGCTTATCTGTTGATGAAATAAAAAAGCTAAAATCTAATTAAGTTGGTAGGAGCTCATTATTAGATGATGTTCCTACTTTTTTTACGTTTTAACTCAAAGGAATACGCTTTGCGTAGTTCAAAAACCGTGCACTATGTGCGTGAGATTAACACTTAAGTAAAACAACACCAGTTCGAGTATAATGATGCGGTTCAAGCCATCAAAATAAAAGAAAGGTGTTGTTTATAGCATAAAGTTTATAACATAGTAAATGTTTATGCAAATATCATATAGTATTCACACCGAAATATAGAAGGAAAGTAATATGTTATCAATTGAGAAAAGATATACAGAAGATAATAAAAGACTTATGTAAATGGAAAGGGGTAGAGATAGTAGAGGGAAAAGTGCGATTATGATATTCGAAAAGCATTCAAATACGCTTTCATATAATTCGATGTTTTCTATAGCATGTTTTGCATTATCAAAAGTAATTTCATGATCTCCCTGTGCATCTCCACCATCGTTAAAAACAACACCACGACGCAATGCATCTTCATAGGCTGTTTGACTAAATTTAAACATTTCGTATTTTTTTATAAATAATTTTTTTACAGCTTTTTTACACTTTCTAGATTACCGTTTGTTGTAATGAATTTAGTTTCTTGGATTCCGAAGTCTCTCAAATCAGTACCTCTTGACATGTTTGGTATAGAATACTCGAATAACATATTGACATCTCCTTTTTAAATAACTTACTTTATACAAATAATCCTATTTTATTTAATTAAATTTCTCCTGCGCTCTCTAAACATTCCTTATACTTATCAAAGTAACAATATTGGTAGTTATCCATTGGTTTTAAATCATCATTTAAAATTCTTTTAATATCTTTTTTATTTAAATTTTTAGGAACAAAAGATATTAGTGGTCTAGTACATTCTACTTCAGGAAATTCATGTATTTTTCTTTCTTTTATTGCATTCATAAGTGATTGCCAGTCATTTGGACTAACACTACTTTTTTTGGGGAAATACCTCATTACTTTTTCTTTCCAAAAATACACACCAATCCAAGATTTAGCTTCAAGTTTACATCTTTTTTCAGTTATTTTATATTCTTCTTCGATGTTTTCTATAGCACGTTTTGCACTATCAAAAGTATATTCATGATCTCCCTGTCCATCATTACTATCTTCAAAAACAACACCACGACTCAATGCATCTTCATAGGCTCTTTGACTAAATTCAAACATTTTGTGTTTTTCTATAAATAATTTTTTTACAGCTTTTTTTACACTTTCTAGATTACCGTTTGTTGTAGTAACAAACCAAAGCGAATCTGTATCGATTCCAAAGTCCTTCAATTCGCTACCTCTTGACATGTCTGGTATATGATAAACGAACAACATATTAATATCTCTCCTTTTTTTCTAAATTTAAAGTATTTATTTGATACCATTCAACAACTTGTACGTAGAATCATCACAGTATTTGTATTTATCCATAGGCTTTAGATCATCATCTAATATTCTATGTTGATCCATATAGGGGCAACGTCTTGGGCAAGAAGATTTTATAGGTCTTTTTGTAGTGTCAACAGTAATAGAAAGGAGATCCTCTGCAGCTTCTTTAAATTTGCTCCAATCATCCTCGTACTCAAAATATTCTCCATTAGGCATGTATAGTAAAGCATTTTCACCACTTACAAATACTCCAATCCAATATTCAGGAACTTCTTTACCTTCTTCAACCTTATATATTTTTTCTTTTATTTCCTTTTCTAATTTAAGCTTATCAATTGATTCGGCTGCTTTTTCAAAAGTATAAGGATGGTTTTTATCATTTTTAAAATAGGTTATTC
>CAKUZC010000118.1 GCA_934718145.1 uncultured Eubacteriales bacterium
TATATCATTTCCGCGACGTGGAGCATTTGCATTAGAGCGATAACTCCGTCCTCCTCCAAATCCTCCGAAAAAGCTGCTAAAAATATCTCCAAAATCAATATCCTGCCCAAAAGGATTTCCTCCGTAATAACTGTATCCTCCTGAGCTACCTCCTCCGTATCCAGGATCTGTTCCCGCATGTCCGAATTGGTCGTAGCGAGCTTTTTTTGATTTATCAGAAAGGACATCATAAGCTTCATTTACTTCTTTGAATTTTTGCTCTGCACTTTTATCTCCCTGATTCAAATCGGGGTGATATTTTTTGGCAAGTTTTCTGTAAGCCTTTTTTATTTCATCATCTGATGCACTTTTATTTATGCCCAGTACTTCGTAGTAATCTCGTTTGTCTGCCAACGGATTCACCTCTTAATTCAAATTAATTCCCCTGCCCCTTAAGGCAGAGGAACACAGTTCAAAAATTATTTATTTTCCGGATTTACATCTTTATAGTCAGCATTGTAAACATTTTCCGAACCTTGAGCGGAACCATTAGAAGCGGACTGTTGTTGTCCAGCTGCTTCTCCTTGAGGAGCTGCTTGCTGATAAAGTTTTGTAGAAACGTCATACATATTTTTCTTAAGCTCTTCCATATCTTTTTTGATGTTTTCTACATTTCCGGATTTTATTGTTTCTCTCAATGCTGTAACTTTCTGAGTAAGATTATCTTTGTCGGAAGCTTCAATCTTTCCTTCGCCATCTTTAACCAATTTCTCAACAGAATAACAAAGGTTTTCAGCTTCATTTTTGACATCGACTTCTTCACGGCGTTTTTTATCTTCGGCAGCATAGCGTTCAGCGTCTTTAACTGCTTTTTCTATATCATCTTTAGACATATTGCTTCCGGAGCTTATTGTTATGTGTTGTTCTTTATTAGTAGCACGATCCTTTGCGCTTACATTTACTATTCCGTTGGCGTCTATATCAAATGTAACTTCGATTTGAGGAATTCCTCTCGGAGCCGGTGCGATTCCATCAAGTCTGAAAAGTCCCAATTGTTTATTGTCCCTTGCAAATTCACGTTCACCTTGAAGGACATTGACTTCTACCTGATTTTGACCATCTGCAGCTGTGGAAAATACCTGACTTTTCTTTGTAGGAATGGTAGTATTCCTTTCAATTATTTTAGTCATAATTCCACCCATAGTTTCTATACCCAGTGAAAGAGGTGTTACATCGAGAAGAAGAAGTCCTTTTACATCTCCTCCGAGAACACCGCCTTGAAGTGCAGCTCCGATTGCAACGCATTCGTCCGGATTGATGCCTTTAAATGGATCTTTTCCAATAAGTCTCTTAACCGCTTCTTGAACTGCCGGTATTCTTGAAGAACCGCCGACCATTAAAACTTTATCTATCTTAGAAATATCAAGTCCTGAATCTTTAAGAGCTTGACGAACCGGTACCATTGTATTTTCCACCAAATCTCCAGTTAATTCGTTGAATTTAGCTCTGGTTAAGGTGAGGTCTAAGTGTTTTGGACCTGTAGCATCAGCTGTTATAAACGGTAAATTAATAGAAGCGGAAGTCATTCCCGAAAGCTCTATTTTAGCTTTTTCAGCTGCTTCTTTTAGACGTTGCATTGCCATTTTATCGGATTTAAGATCTATTCCGTTTTCAGACTTGAATGAAGAAACCATCCAGTCAACTATTCTTGCATCAAAGTCGTCTCCGCCAAGACGGTTATTTCCTGCAGTTGCCAAAACTTCTTGTACTCCGTCTCCCATCTCTATTATGGAAACGTCAAATGTACCTCCACCTAAGTCATACACGAGCACTTTTTGGTCATTTTCTTTATCAATTCCGTACGAAAGTGCCGCTGCTGTAGGTTCATTGATTATACGTTTAACTTCCATTCCGGCAATTTTTCCTGCATCTTTTGTTGCTTGGCGTTGAGCGTCAGTAAAGTATGCTGGTACTGTTATTACAGCTTCTGTTACTTTATCTCCGAGATAACTTTCAGCATCAGCTTTGAGCTTTTGAAGAATCATAGCCGAAATTTCTTGAGGAGTATAAGATTTTCCATCAACAGTTACTTTGTAGTCTGTTCCCATTTCTCTTTTTATGGAACTTACAGTCCTATCGGGATTTGTTATTGCTTGACGTTTTGCAACTTGACCGACCATTCTTTCACCTGTTTTTGAAAAAGCCACTACAGAAGGAGTTGTTCTCGCACCTTCAGCATTAGGAATTACTACCGGTTCGCCACCTTCGATAACTGATACACATGAGTTTGTCGTACCTAAATCTATACCTATAATTTTTGCCATAATAAATTCCTCCAATTATTAATTCATATTTTTATTTTTTTATTATTAATTTGTAACTTCAACCATTGCATGCCTTATAATTCTGTCACCCATTTTGTACCCTTTTTGGTACACGGTTGAAATAAAACTTTGTTTTTCTTCATCACTATCTTTATGAGCTATTGCATTGTGGACATTTGGATCAAAATCATCTCCGACTTCACCAAAAGACTCTACCTTAAGATTCTTAAAAGCGGAATCCATTTGACTTTTTAAAAGAGATATCCCCTTTTTGTATTCTTCTCCTTGAGATTCTGAAGACCTAAGAGCAGCATCAAGGCCGTCGGCAATCGGTAAAATACCTAAAAGAGTCAATGAAGATGCATCAGCATAAATGGATTCCTTTTCACGCTCTGAACGTTTTCTGAAATTATCATACTCGGCAGCGGTACGCAATAACAATTGTTTTGTCTCGTCAAGCTCTTTTTTCAAAGATTCAACCTCTTGTTGTGCTTTATTGCTCTCATCAGCCTTCTTTTCAGAGTCACCGCATTTTTTACACTCGCATTCTTTTTCTTTATGGTTCTTTTCGTGTTTTTCCTTTAAACCCACTTATTAATCCCCTTTCATAAATTAGTCTAATAATTTTCAAGTATCCTACCAAGCAATACTCCCATTAAATCGGAAACATACTCGAGTTGAGAAGCAACCATCCCATAATCCATTCGAGTAGGACCTATAACAGCCGCTATACCCGATTTTTCACCAACGGAATATTGAGTTAAAATTACACTCGCAGACTTAAGTTCTTCATAAATGTTTTCGTGACCTACTATAAAATTTATGTTCTTTCCAGCTGAACTCAAGAGCCTTAAAACTTTATCTCTGTTTTCGAGGAAGTCAAACATATCAATTACTGAGTCTGTAGTAACATCTGAAATAGATAGAAGATTTTTGTGTCCGCAAACTTTTATCTCAACTTCACACGCCTCTTTTGCGGCCTGCATCAAAACATCCAATACCGGCAAAAGCATGATTGCTGTTTCGCGACTCCCTCCAACAAGA
>CAKUZC010000119.1 GCA_934718145.1 uncultured Eubacteriales bacterium
TCGATCATTCCACCGGGTCCTCTTGCTCTGACATTTGCGGTTAGCGTATGATCTTTAGAACCGGCTAGAATAATTCCGCCACCTGTTGACCTGCCTGCTTTTTCAACTTTTACTACAACTTTGTCCAATATAGGTTTAATTGATGTCATCTTAGAAAAACCTCCTTAAAAAGTTTAAACATTTTGGCACTCCTCTTTTTTGAGTGCTAATGATATTTTATTATCTCTTAAATAAAAAATCAATAGATATTTATATTTTCGGAAAATGTTGTTGTGATATATCAAAAATTTAAATATTTTATTTGACTTTTATTCTATATGTATATAAAATATTAATAAACTAAAATTTAAGGGGGTAAAATTTCATGGCAGAATTAGAACTCGAAAAATTAAGTAAAGAAAAATTAAAAGAAAAGTTGCAAACAACCTTGACTGATTTAGAAAATAAAAAAAATAAACTAAGCGCAGAAAGAAAATCGCTTAAAGAATCAGTTAAAAGTTACGCCCAAACTCAAGGACTGCCCAAATATATTATCGAAATTATAAATAATTACCAAAACAAGTTATCTAAAATAATTCCGGATTTAGAAAAAAATATCGAAAAGGAAAACGCAGCACTCCATACTTTAAAAGAACAACAAATAAATCTTAATGGACAACTGGTTAAAATAGAAAAATTAAAAACTCAAAGAAGAAAAGAATTGTACGGAGAAAAATTTAGTGACGTACTTCAAAAAAGAGAGATTGAAAAAACATACAATGAGTACTTATCTAATTGTAATGATTACAAAACCAAATTATCATCAACAAAAACAGACGAAATTACTATTAATAACACCATAAAATTGATAAAAGACATGTTGGAATATGGAGAAAAACTAGACAAAACAACTTCAATAATTTTGGACGAAAAAACAAAAGCAAATTCAAAACTTGTAAAAAGTGGGGAAATGCTATCATTAAAAGAAACATTAGACAAAGGGTTCAATGAATTGCAAACCAATTATTCCGAACTGCTAACATCTTTCACTACAGATGGAACATCTAAATATACAAAAACCTTACTTTCAATTATTTACTGGGGAACTTTCATACTAGGAATAATAAGTACATCATCCTTAACCACTATAGGATCAGAGATGACAAAAAAAGCGATAGACTACTATTTTTCAGATTAATTATAAAATGCAATCGAGCCACACGGATATCGTGTGGTTTTAAATATATAAAAACAGCCCCCAAAAAGGAGGCTGAACAAACTATATTAAATTAGAAACAAATTTTAGAAACTAATCCGATTACACCAGAAGCTCCTAACATTTTAGCTGAACCATTACTGATATTTTTAAACATTTCTCGGTTGTCCGAATTCTTTTCACAGAACAATCCGCATCCTTTAGATATTAAAAATGTAGCCGTTGAAGATAAGAACACTAAACATGCAAGTTTTTTAACTGAACTGAGTATCCAATTATCCTTTGAAGATTTTTCTGAATTTTTCTCAATTTTTTTATTTAATCTTTCTATTTTTTTATCAATTTCATCTTTTTCTCTTCTGGACATTTCTACACAATGAACACTTTGCGGTGCTGAGTCTTCTACCGGTGAAGCCGAAACTGAACAAGCTCCCATTACTCCCATTAAAATTCCCATAAAACCTGATAGTAATTTCATTTTTTTCATTTTATCAACCTCGTTTAATATATTTTGTGCTTTAATTATACATCCATTTTAATTCTTTGTCAATGCTAATTTAATTAATTTTTAAAACGGTTCCATTTAATCTTGCAAAATAAAAACCTGATGCAATTATCACAACTGCAATCAGGCTATTATTGTAAAAATGCTTATAATACAATTTCGAAAGTAATCATAAGTTGTAAATATAAATTTTGTAATACATAATATTCTTTAATGTCACTTACTTATTTTATTACTATCTTTAAATTTTTTATATACAATTCATTCGATCAAACACCCTACTTTCTTCAGCCTTTTTATTTGGTGCTATAAATCCGGATTTCTTTGATTTTCTTTCTTTATTTAATGCCGGAGAAATACCCATATTAGTTGTTTTTTCAATTAACAAGTAGTTGGCTATCGACTTAGCTGCTTTATCTCTCAAAATTTCAAAATTACTGGGATCTAACTCTTTAGATTTAAATGAAGAAAAAAATTTCTTCGAGTCAGCTTTTTCAATAGTCAATATTTCATTTACCGCCAACGCCAAAGTATCCTTATTTGTTTCACTATTTACACTTTCAAATAATTTTTTAAATTTATTATTTATAATATTTTTCCACCATATTTCTAAACTTGATTTTCTTAACCTTAAAACTTTTTTATTTTTACTATTATCATTTGCAGATTTCCACACTTTTGAAAGCTTTTTTGACACAATACCCCAATTAAAATTATGTTCTGATTTAACAAATTCATTGGCAATCTCTTCATATAAATTATTAAGAATTTCAACAGTTTGACTCACTCTACCAATCATAACTTTCATCTCCTAACTTATATTTATATTTTGAAATATAACAACATTATATATATATATATAAAGTCAAGCATTTTTTATAAAAATAATATAAAATAATAGCCCAATGCAATTATCACAACCGCAATCAGGCTATCGTTTTATTAAACATACAAATCTTATTACTTTATTTTTTTTCCTTTTTTAATCGCTTCTGCATAGGTTTCAATTTTACCATCTATCGTACCTTTTACACCATTACAAATCGCGTTATATGCATTGTCAATTAAGGTATTGAATTTGCCTCTTTCAAGATTTTCCGAAAGACCTTCTCCAGGAAACAAATTTCCCTTAAATACATCACCAAAAACCCTCTTAATTAATTCGTTTTTATGTTTTTCCGCAGCTTTTTTAAATTCTTCATCCTTTTTTTTACTTGCATCAAGTTCTTCTCCACCAGGAAAAATCTTCCCTGCCTTGTAACTTTCAGCCATATTCTTTAGTCTAACATCAACTATTACACCAACCGAGGTGAATACACCACCTATCAACTTTTTAAACCAACTTTTTAAATCATCATCTTTTATATCAAGAGTATTAACCAACTCCTGTGCTCTTTGCCCTCGTTCCTTTGTAAAAATACTTTTCATTTCCTCAACAGTACACTTCGTTGCAATATTATGATATAACTGACCTAATTTAGTTTCTTCTACTTTATTCGGCATAAAAATTACCTCCTATTTATTTTAATTATCTATAATATCAATATAGATATTCTCATTATATATA
>CAKUZC010000120.1 GCA_934718145.1 uncultured Eubacteriales bacterium
GCTCACCTCTGAATTTTTCATTTAAAATTTCTCTGAGCATTCCAAGTATATCTTCTGTCAAATCATAATCGCATCGAAAAAGCTTATTTTTTACCATTCCACTCGTAGTCATTAAAACTATCATCGCACTGCGTCTTCCGACTTTGACGAATTGTATATCTCTTACACAAGTTTCCCCGACCGGAGGAGTAGTGACCACCGCAGTGAAATTAGTTACTTCCGACAAGATTTTAGCAGCTTGCTCCAACAAACTTTCAGGGTCAGTTGCAGCCATACTCAAAACGCCGTTTATGAGATTTTTATCCTCGCCTAAGAGTGGTTTTTTACTCATCAATTTGTTAATATAGATTCTATATCCCAAATCAGAAGGCACTCTTCCCGAGGAAACATGTGGCTGAAACAGATATCCAAAATTCACTAAATCAGCCATTTCACTTCTTATCGTTGCTGATGAAAGCGACAAATTTAGGTCTTCGCATACAGCTTTTGAGCCTACCGGATCGCCCGTAGAAACGTACCTATCAACTATCGCAGATAAAATTCTAAGCTTACGACTAAGAAGTTTCAGTTTTTTTCACTCCTGTTTTTTGATTTATTAGCACTCTTGACCTTCGAGTGCTAACTAATTAAACTTTACCACTATTTTTATCTCGTGTCAATAGTTATTTTTAAATTTTTTTATTTTTTAAAGAAAGGCATTTCAAACATGATAATATTATCAATAGATCTAGGAAAAGTACGAACCGGAGTAGCTATATGTGACAAAAATGAAATATTAGCTTCTCCCGTAGGTACTTTAACCGAAAAGAATGAAGATATACTTATTAATAAAATTATTGAAAAAATCCATGAACTTAAAGCCGAGACGGTAGTTATAGGGCTTCCTAAAAACATGAATGGAACAATGGGAGAAAGTGCTCTCAGAGCACAAAAACTTGCTGAAATGCTTAGAAAAAGGATAAATATTCCAGTAGATTTATGGGATGAACGAAAAACAACTGTAACAGCTCATGAATATTTAAATCAAACAAATGTAAGAGGTAAAAAAAGAAAAAATATAATAGATACAGTAAGCGCCTCGATTATACTTGAAAATTATATGCAATTTCGAAAACTGAAATTAAACGAAAAATAAAAAAACACCCCGGCTAATGCCGAGGCAAAAATTTTTCACAATTCTATTTTATGCTATAACCTAATCTATCTCCAGCTTCTACATTGAATGCATTTCCCATAGCATCTTTCTCTGAAATCTCCCCTATTCCAAAATTGTTCTTTTCAAAATTTCCATTTTTAAAATCCATCTCGTTACAATAAATCCATTTTCCATCTTCACGTTTAACAGCTAAGGTCTTACAAATATATTCTGTTTTCTCGCACCAACAATTTTCCCCTAAGGTTTTACAAGGATATTTTCTTTTCTCGTACCACGAATTTTCCACTAAAGTAAGTTCATAATTTTTATGGCCCAAACTAACAGTTTTGAAATCATTTAAAAAGCAATTGAAATAACTACTTGTAAAGAAAATAAATGTTCCATTTTTACCTGATGTACTCAATTTTTTTGCTACGTCTTTATTTATAAAATAACGTCTACATTTTAACTCTAATTCATCACTGCTTATAAGTTCTTCCATTTGATCTACCAGCGTATCATTTTCATACTTCAACCTGCTTAAAGTATTGAGACTACGTTTAATTCTTGCACTGTCAAATTTTTCTTTTTCATCAAAAAAATTGAACATATAATTCAGAGCTTCCATAAAACAATTTTCCTTTGGGGCCCTTCTTACGTATTCTCTAGCTTCTTTTTGACTATAAAACAATAAGGCATATCTTAGCATTTCAAACATTCTCATAGACTCAGTTTCAACTTTATGGCTACTTTCTGCTGATACTACTCCACACAATAATTCCTTTTCATCATCATTTTTCATTGTTTTAACAATTTTTTTAGGCGGCTGTGATAAACCTTCTTCGTCATCGCTTTTTGTTGCTCCTACAGCCGGGACTAAACTCATTGCTGCTAAACCCATTGCTAAAGTTTTTTTAAAAAATTTTAACTTATTCATAAAAAAATATGACACTCTCCTATATATTTTAATCACAGATCTGCAGCCATATTATAGCAATAATTTCATTATATGTCAACTATATTTTAATAATTATAAAATAATAAACCCCGGCTAATGCCGAGGTAAAAGTCTTCTAGTCTTATTTTCTTACGTAGCCTAAATGCATTTCTCCATCAGTACAACTTGCTAATTTCATAACATATTCTTGTGAAACCTCTTCGATCTTATTGTTTAAAAACAAAATCCATTTTCCACTTTCGTTCTTAACAGCCACAAACACTGTTCCTTTGATACAATTAAAAACCATGTTAAGCTCATATTTTTCATCTTTGGTATTAGTAATTTTATCAAAATTATTTACTTTTAAAATAATATCCCCTGGTCTAAAGAACCTCGATACCGGATCTATATGAAGGTCTCCTTTTCCTACTTTAAGTAAAAGACAAATTTCAGGACCTGTTAAATCTTTTATTTTTTCCGCAACAGAAACTTCAGAATTTTCATTAAATGATAAAATTAAACGATTATCACTTCCAATTTTTTTAAAAATACGCTTCAGTTCACCACTTTTTTCTTTTATATAATAGCTGATGATACTAAGATTTTTTTTGACATTTATGCTATCAAGTCTCTCTCTTCCTTCAAAAACTTCAAACATATACTTCATAGCGTCCATAAAAGCATCTCCCTTTGGAAATCCTTTTATATAATCTCTGATGGATTTTACAGAATATGCCTCACAAGCTAATGCTCCTGCTTGCACTATTATTTTAGATTTTTCCCAATCTTGATCTTGGGTATCTTTTTTCTCTGGTTTTGGTTCTTTCTTATCTTGGCTTGGAGTAACTTTTTTCTTAACTTCTGGTTTTTTCTTATCTTGGCTTGGAGTAACCTTTTTCTCCGGTTTTGGTTCTTTCTTGTCTTGATTTGTAGTATTGACCTCTACTTGCTCAGGTTTTCCACTGTTTTGATTTTTAATATTTGATTTTTCTGATTTGATTTCCTGGTTGTTTTGTTTTTCAGAACCCAAAAGTTTATGCAACGCTACCCCAGCAGTTATCACAACACCTGTTCCGACTGCTCCTGCAACTAAAACTTTTTTAAT
>CAKUZC010000121.1 GCA_934718145.1 uncultured Eubacteriales bacterium
ATCTAAACTTAATACATCTAATTCATTTTTAGCTTTTTCAGTAAAATCTTTTAATAAATCAGCAGCAGTTGGATTTTTTAAAAAGGAAAGATTAAATTCTTCATTGTCCATAATATCATCTACAATTTGAAAACACAGTCCCAAATATTTACCGTATTTTCTACACGATATAATTTTTTCTTCAGAAGCTCCCGCTAAAACCGCACCTATTTCCGCAGCAGCAGATATAAGGCACGCAGTTTTTAAACTGTAAATATTAATAAGCTCATTACTGCAACTTACTTTAGAGTTTAAATCTAAGCATTGACCATTAATCATACCATTGCATCCTGAATTAAAAGCCAAAATTTTAATACTTCTCAAAATATTATTTGAGTTTAATTCACTATTGTCACATGAACTCATTATTTCAAAAGCATAAGTCAACAAGGAATCTCCTGCCAAAAGAGCAATATCCTCCCCAAATACTATATGATTACAGCTCATCCCACGTCTTAAAGTATCGTTATCCATGCAAGGTAAATCATCATGAATTAATGAGTAAGTATGAATCATTTCCAGAGCTGACGCAAATTTATAAATTTCTTCACTTTTTCCGCCACAAGCTTCATACGTTGCAAGCATAAGAATAGGGCGAATTCTCTTTCCACCCGAGAATAAACTGTATTTCATGGAATCTAAAAGTTTTTTATCTATTCCCTTTATTTGTTCAACATAACTCTTCAAAAAATTTTCAAATTTATCTTTATAATTTTCAAGCTTAAATTTAAATTTCAAAATAAATTCTCCTCAAAGACTTATTGACCGTTTTCTATAATTGTAACTTTTTGAACTGCATTGTCTAATATTTCTTTACAGTTACGGCTTATTTGCATCCCTTGTTCATAAAGCTTTAAAGAATTTTCTAAACTTTCTTCTCCGCTTTCAAGTTTGGTAACTATTTTCTCTAGTTTAGCCATTAAAGATTCAAAATTTGACTTACCCATTATATCTCCTTATATTTTACATCAATTAACTTACATTTTATAGAGCCATTTTGAAATATTATTTCGATTTCGGAATTATCTTTAATATCTTTTACATCTTTTACAAACTTTCCTTCTTTCAAAATCAAAGTATAACCCTTTTTTAAAATTGATTCTTGCGAACATGATTCCAATTTTTTCTTAATCAAACTATATTCATAAACTTTTTTGCTAAGCTTCGCTTTTAAAGAACAAATTAGATGTTTTTCTAAAGATTCCAATGTCTTTAAACTGTACTCTAAAAAAGAACGAGGGGAATATTTTTCGAGATTGACTTCTGATATTTTAAGATACTCAGAATACTCCGATAACTGTTTTTGAAAGGATTTAATTAATCTTTCCTTTAAATTATTCAAAGTAATTTCTAAAGCAAATCTATCAGGTGTGGCAATTTCTGCTGCAACTGAGGGTGTGGAAGCCCTCTTATCCGATACAAAATCACATATCGTAAAATCCGTTTCATGACCAACCGCAGATATAACCGGGATATTTGAATCAAATACAGCTTTCGCAACTTTCTCTTCATTAAACGCCCATAATTCCTCTAAAGAGCCTCCACCACGTCCAACTATTATCGTATCAACCAATAAAGATTTATTAAAATACTTCAGTCCTTTTACTATTTGTGTTGAAGCTTTTTCCCCTTGTACATCTACCGGATATAAAATAATTTCACACAGAGGGTATCTTCTTTCCGCCACCTTTTTTATATCATGAATAACGGCACCGGTCTTAGAAGTAATTACACCTATTTTATTTGGAAATTCAGGAATTGGTTTTTTCAGAGATTCATCAAAAAATCCTTGAGAAAGTAACTGTTGCTTCAACTTTTCAAACTTTGCGTAAAGCTCTCCAATACCCTGAAGAAAAATATCAAACGCATAAAGTTGATATTGCCCGGAAACTTCATACAAAGAAACCCTCCCACACACAATAACTTTCATACCATCTGATAAGTTAAATTTCAATTTTTGAGCATTAGTCGAAAACATCACAACTTTAATTACACTTTTATCATCTTTAAGCGAAAAATACATGTGACCACTCGAATAATGATTTTTGAAATTAGAAATTTCTCCACTTACAAACAAATTTTGAAGATTATTGTCCGACTCAAAAAGAATTTTTATATATGAATTGAGTTGGGAAACATTTATAACTGAAACAGCGTTCATATTAAATCACCTTAGAGGCTGTTAATTTTCATTTTTTTCTATGCTTTTGCTCACAGAACCAAGTACACCGTTTATATATGATGCTTCTTGTTTAGTACTGTATTTTTTTGCAAGTTCTACTGCTTCATTTATTGAAACACTTATGGGAGTCTCTTTTACAAACAGCATTTCAAAAATTGCCAAACGCAAAATAGAAAGTGTAACTTTTGATAACCTATTTTTACTCCAGTCTTTAAGATTTTTTTCAATATACTCATCTAGTATTTCTTGATTTTTAATAACGCCTTCAAATAATTCTCTGGTAAAAGAATCTATTTTTTCATTTCTTACAATTTCTGCGTTCACTATTATCTCATTTAAGCTCTGAAAACCAAAAGTGCTTTCAAATAAAAATATAAATGCTTGTTCGCGTGATTTACGTCTACTCATTATTGATATTTTTCCTCCGTTTTTTAATTATTACTCAATATTTACATTAACATAATACTGTCCATAAATCCAGAATTTGTCCGAATCCTTAATATAAATTTTTACAGGCATCTCCATAGAACTTAAAAAATCAACTTTATCTTTGAAGTCTATTTCGGCAACAATACTGGATTGCTTTAAATTATTTATTTCATTGGAAGGGCCTAAAACATTAACATTAATGCTTTTGTTATATACGTTTGCTGTTTTTCTTTCAGGTAAATTTTTGAATACAAATTGATTTATCGAAAAAGTTTTTTCCCTAAACTGAGATAAATTTAAATTTATATCTGCGGAATAAACATTATTTAAACTTCTGCACCCTTGAGGTAAATTTATAGGTGAACTAAACTTTAAAGTTTGAAGATTAACTTTATTAAAATCTATCGCCTCTAATTTTACATTTTTTAAAACCGAAACAACATCTTCCGGGCCGGCTATTTCGAGCTTTGAAGG
>CAKUZC010000122.1 GCA_934718145.1 uncultured Eubacteriales bacterium
GTATTCCGGAATACAATGTAGATTATATATATATATATTACATATAAAGTCAAGTATTTTTTTATAAAAAATGATATTTTTTAAATTAATCCATATATATAAATTATCGATTAGGTCTTTGATATAGGTTAAATATTAATAGCTGCTAAATTATCTAGTAGCTTTTGTTTTATGTATTGTGAATATTGTATTAAAAATTGACATCTTATATTTTATATTGTACAATTGTCTTTGAATTGAGTTATATACAATTTACAAAAATTAAAAAAGAGGTGTCGAATATGAATGAATTTTATTTAAAAAATCCGGATTATACCATGCTAGAAGACATTTTAGCTTTTAGGAAAGAATTTTTAGATGTAGGCGATAATATGAACGGAAGCAGCAATTTGCAGGACTATTCTGATCCTGAGCAATGGCTTAAATCATTGGAGTTTTCGGAAGGAAATACTTATGATTCTCAAGGAAATCCACCTTCATTTCAATGTGTTTACGTCAACGGGAATAGTAATTCAATTGTAGGGATGATTCAATATCGTAACAATTGCAATAGAAAAGTCATTAAATATTACGGAAATATCGGTTATTGCATAAGACCAAGCGAGCGCAGAAAAGGATATGCAAAAAGAATGCTTTCAGATATGATTTCCAAGTGTTCAGGAGTGGGAGTAAAAAAATTATCGTTAGTTTGCAGAGTCGAAAATGAAGGAAGCAGAAGAGTAATTGTATCCAATGGAGGTATTTTACAATCTATAGGAAATGCCGATTCTGAAGGAGTTATAATAGAGACTTATAAAATAGATTTGCCGGCTTTTAATTAGTAATCGACATAAATTTATTTGTTTTTATCTTTTTATATTTTTTATTTAAATAAATTACATACATATTTTGACAATAATTATTATCATCAAGTGGTAATTTATATATATAAATTACTTGAGGTGAAGAATAGCTGTTCGGCTTTGAACAGTAATTGAGTATGTACAAAAGAATTAAAAAATTTTTTAGTAGTGTATTTGTAAAAAAAAATAGAAAATTTCTGAAAATCTTAAAGGAAAAGTTATTTTATAAATTTGTCAGTAAGCATTGCTGTGATAAAGAAAAATATTTGAATGGATGGCAAATGTTTTTTAAAGCTTTTCGCTTTGCTTTTGCGTGTGTTGTTTTAACTGCGTTTCTGATAATTTTGGTATTAGGTGCGAATTTTTTCGAACAAAACGAGGATTTACAGGATTTTAGGTACTATGACAATATTATTTGGCCGGTAGTTATGCAAGATCCTCTCCCCTTTAGCGAAAAATCTCCGCCTGACTTTAATGTCATAATAAATGCGTCTATATGGAGTGCAGCGATGGAAAATAAATTTAACAGGGATAAATTTAATGAAGATGGAATGCTTGTACTTTCCAGAAAAGAGGTACAGGACGCTGCAAAAAAGCTTTTTGGAGAAAACATTGTTTTTCCCAATTTCGAGTGTTGTAATGGCTATTTTTATAAATACAACTCTTCTAAAAAAGAATTTACAGTTGCAGCTGTAAGCGGAGTTGGTGGTTATATTCCCCATACTGTAAAAGCTTTTCAAAGGAATAACTATATATTTTTGAATGTAGGATATATTTCTCCAAAAAATCAGTTTAACTCTGAAATGAATAAGGTTGATAAATGTAAAATTGAAAAGTTTGCCCGATATAAACTTAAAAAAAATACTTCCACAGGGGAATTTTATGTGTCTGAAGTTATGTAATTATAGCAGTAAATATAAAAGTACCATTATTATATAGAAGTTATTTTCGTCATCCATAAGCAGTACTAT
This sequence comes from uncultured Eubacteriales bacterium, assembly GCA_934718145.1. Lineage (GTDB taxonomy): Bacteria > Bacillota > Clostridia > Oscillospirales > Acutalibacteraceae > UMGS1491. The sequence continues at coordinate 1,814 of CAKUZC010000122.1, forward strand.
GAGTATTATTAATAAACTTTTGTCGCTGTCGCTAAACAATAAATTCATCAAATTTGGCATTTTAGCAGATTTGTTTTTGTTTTCTTTCTGAGATGAATCTGAAGATATTTTTGATGAATTTGTTTTATTTTTTGAATCGTTTTTAACTTTGTTTTTGTCTGAAAATCTATTAGGTTCGCTTTTAGAACGCATATGCATTTCTCGTACTCTTTTAATTGCTTCAGCTTGCATTTTTTGCATTTCTTTGTTAATATCTTCATTTTGAGCCATTTATCAAGAATTCACCTCAATTTTGAATTGATGCACTTATTGTCAGTATTATTTGTTTTTAAAATAAATCTTGATTTTTTAATAGAGGAAGAATTTTAATTATTTGAAGTATTTGCGAAGAACTGTCTATTTTTTTTTGCCTTTCTTTGGACAATAGGGGTTTTAATGCCTTTAAAAATCTTGTATACTTGTCTTCCTGGTTTAGTGAAGAAAGTATGGGACCTATTTTCAAAAGCATTTGAAACATTTCTGCCGGGAATTCAAAATTATCTTCCGTTTCGTTTTCGGCACAATCTTCTGCGGAATCTGATTCTTGTTTATTTTCTGATTTTTGGGGCTCAGAAAAGCCGGAAAGCTGTTTTATCTGATTTACCATTTCAGGGTTTCCGAGAAGTTCAGTTATCTTTCCGGCCAAATCTTCCATAATTACTTATCTCCCAAAAATTTTTTTAAAAGCTGTTGTGCCTTGGGCGTTGAAAGAAGTTTAGATGCAGCTTCTTTATTAGATAGTATGTTTGTTATTTTTTGTGTTTCTTTTGGTCCCAAATTTTTAAGAAGATCATTAATTTTACCACTTGAAGCAGCTGATTTCAGTTTTTCGGAACTTGTTCCCAACTGTTCCGACGCCTTTTTAAGCATTGCGTCCAGAGATTGACTTTTGTCGGAATTCATAAATATCACCCCCGATATCTTGCCGGATGTACTTTTACCGGCTGGATTATTTATATGAAATAAATTTATTTTATATGAGATGTTTCAATTATTTTATATTAAAGTAAAAATATGATAAAACTGTTGATTTTTTTGCAAAAATTATATATAATTGGTAAACATATATTTGAGATAACTATAATTTATTAAAGGTGGTGTAAAAACACAATTTTTTACAGTTATAATTGTGTTTATAATATGAATAAAGATAAATTTAATGAAGTATTTTCCGATAAAGAGTTTGTAAATAGACTTTTAAATCTAGAAACAGGCGAACGC
>CAKUZC010000123.1 GCA_934718145.1 uncultured Eubacteriales bacterium
AAAAGAGCTCGGAGACTTGTTATTTTCGGTCACTGAAGTATCTCGTCTTATAAATGTAGATGCGGAAAGTGCACTTTATGATTCGTGCGAAAGATTCAAGGACGAGTTTTTGTATAAAATATCGCTTGAAAATAAAGATAAAGTATAGTAATATTTACATGCCGGTTAAAAGTAAATTTTATGGTTCCCGGCAATGCAGTAATGGTGTTGGATTAACACCAAAAAACACGGAGGTTATAAACTTATGAACAGAACCGAACTCGTAGCAAAAATTTCGGAAAAGAGCGAACTTACCAAAAAGGATGCTGAAAAGGCACTGAGTGCTTTTATCGACACAGTAACGGAAACTCTTGCCGATAAAGAAAAGGTTCAGTTGGTTGGATTCGGAACTTTTGAAACTCGTGAACGTGCAGAACGTACAGGACGTGACCCACGTACAGGAGAACCAATTAAAATTCCCGCGTCTACTACACCCGCTTTTAAAGCAGGCAAAGCCCTTAAAGACGCTGTAAATTAAAATTTATTTATTGGGAAAAGTTTTCGGTAAGCTTGAGCGGCTTTCCGAAATCTTTTTATTTGATACAAAATAATTATTTATAAATTAGTTTCCCATTTGATATAGCTCAGTTAATAATATATAATTTATGTTATATCATGATGTTTAGAGGGAAATCAGTGAACTGTAAGATTAATATTGGAAAATGGAACAAAGTTTTTGCAATTCCATCGGATATAGTCGAAAACTATCTTAATAAATCAAATGAAGTTCAATTAAAGGTTATTTTGTATTTACTTTGTAATTCCGGAAAAATTATGAATGAAGAGGAAATCTCTCAAAGTTTAAATTGTTCAGAATCTGAAGTGATTCAGAGTATAAATTATTGGAAAAATGAGGGATACATAGAAATTGATAAAAATTTAAATTCTAAGATAGATCTTGATACAAATGAGAGTGCCCAAAAATCTACGATTCAACATACTGTTAGGTATAATCGTCCCGGAAGTTTGTATATTGCCAATCGAATACAATCATCTAAAGACATAAATTTACTTATGCAGGAAGCTGAGTTAATTCTTGGACGTCCTCTTTCCAACGCAGACAGTGCTGTTTTATTGATGCTTCACGATAACGACGGTCTTCCGGTAGATGTGATTTTAATGCTTCTTCAGTATTCTGTAAGTATAGGAAAATGTGGTATGAAATACATCGAGAAAGTGGGTTCTAGTTGGGCAAAAGAGGGAATAGACAATATTGAAAAAGCGGAAAAAAAAATTATAAAATTGCGTAGTACATATGCCCTGTGGAAAAGATTTGAGGGAATCATAGGAATAGAACATCGTGCACCGACTAAATCAGAAGAAGAAGCTATTAATCGATGGTTCGGTGAATGGAATTATTCTGATGAAATGGTAAAAGAATCCTATGAGCGTTGTGTAAATTCAAATGGAAAGTATATTTTAAAGTATATGGATAGCATAATAAGGCGTTGGAACAATCAAGGAATACGCACTATAGAACAGGCTATATCTGAAAACGCCGTGCGTAAAAAGAGATATTCTAAAGAATCCGAAAGACCTTCATATGACTTAGATGAATATGAAAAATATAATATTTTCGACCATATTTAGAAACGAGGGGATAAATTGGGATACAGTAAAGAAATTTATGACGAAGTACAGCGAAAACTTTATAGGATGAGAAGCAAAGCTTGGGATGAAATGAACGGAAAAAAGAGAGTTTTTTATAAGCGTTTTCCCGAAGCTAAAGAAATAGAAAAAGAACTTTCGTTGACCTCAATTGAAGTTGCAAAAGCAATTTTAAGAGGTTCCGATTCTTCTTGTGAACTTTACAAGCTCAGAGAAAAAAATAAGATTTTGAGAAAAAAATTATCTGATATTTTAAAAAGTGTGAACCTTCCGGAAGATTATCTTGAAATTAAATATAATTGCGAAAAATGTCAAGATGAAGGATTCATTGATGGTATTATGTGCGATTGTATGAAAGATATGCTTAAAAAAGAAGCATATGATAGATTAAATGATTTTTCTCCATTGGATGTATCATCATTTAAAAATTTTTCGCTCGATTATTATTCAGATTCTTCTCAAAATGGAGAACAAAGTCCTAAAAAAAGAATGTCGCTTATTTTAAATTTTTGTAAGGAATATGCTGCAAATTTTAAGAAAGATTCACCTAGCCTTTTAATGACCGGAAGCACAGGACTCGGAAAAACTCATTTATCTTTAGCTATAGCAAATGAAGCCATAGATAAGGGATTTGGAGTAATTTACAGTTCAGCTCAAAATATGATTTCAAATATGGAAAAGGAAAAATTTAAAGGTTTTTTTGATTACAATCCAAGCGAAAAATATTATTCAGAGTGTGATCTACTAATTATTGACGATTTGGGTACTGAATATTCAACATCTTTTTCAAGTGCGGCGATTTATAACGTGATAAATTCCAGAATTATGCGAAGAAAACCTACCATAATCAGTACAAACCTTTCTATGCGTGAATTGGAAAAATACTATAATCAACGCATGGTTTCAAGGATTATAGGTAATAATATACGTTTAGAATTTTTAGGGACTGATGTTCGCCAAAAGCTCATGAAAATTAGAAGGAAATGATGAACTTTACAAATTTAACAAAAAATAAAATTTATTTAGCTTTAATTGTAACGGGATAAGTTCAAAGTTTTCAAAATAAATGCTTGACATATGTTTTACAAAATGATATTATCTATTTGTTGATGTGAGTTGGTTGCTTTTAGGCGAGTAAGCATCAGAAGCTTTGAAATCGGAGTATAGTATGTGGTTTTGGAGCGATTTTAGGGAGCATAGCTCAGTTGGTTAGAGCACTTGCCTTACAAGCAAGGGGTCATAGGTTCGAGTCCTATTGTTCCCACCATTTTCTTAATATGGCCCGGTAGTTCAGTTGGTTAGAACGCTAGCCTGTCACGCTAGAGGTCGACGGTTCGAGCCCGTTCCGGGTC
>CAKUZC010000124.1 GCA_934718145.1 uncultured Eubacteriales bacterium
TTCTGGTATAAATCAAGAAAACTTATCACGCAATTTTTTGTATACCCTTGTAAAGCCGCAGATATGTCCTCAAACTGTTCCAAATGATATTTGACAGTATATTTGTCATCGATAAAAATCGGATCGTATCTCCAGCCAATATGCTCTTCTCCTACAATTTCTGATATCTGCAGAAATGCTTCAATGATTTTTCTTTTACTTACAATTGTTTTAAATAATCCTGGTTCGATGTCTGCTTCATATGGAGTGATTGTGATATACCAGTATGTCCTGTAAGATTTCAGCAAATCCATATACTTCAACATAGGAACTGGATTTTTTGAACAGAATACAATCAAATCAACGACTTCAGGATCAAGGCTATATTCTGTGACCTGTAAAGGATCATAGGGATTTCTCACTCGAACATACCCTTCACGGATTCTATTTGTAAACCATTCGGAATAAAATGCAGGTATATCGGTTCTCATGCTTGCATGTATAATCATCCTACGCTCTCCTCTCACGGAAGATAAATATTACAATATTATTACAAAAAATCTTTTATGAAGCAGACATTATTTCCGTCTGAAGCATAAAAGATTTTTTTAATGGTTGTATTAAATTTAACTTCCTGTTACTAAAAAATAGATAATTGCAAATTCGTTTTCCAGTGCCATGCAAATTTTAAAAAAAATGTTTAGGTTGTTTTCCGACGATAATTTTGACCACAGTCTTGTTTCTACTCAGGCATATTTCTTACCACTGAGTACCATTTATCGTTAAATGCTCACAAGTCCAAAATTCTTATAAAGCCTGTATTTATGCGGTTTTTCAACGATACTGAAATTTCACTAATTCATCATCGGACTTAATGCCATTGTGTTTGTAATCTCCTTTTAATGTGAGGATATATACCTCTTTATCTTAAGTATGACCATGTCTTTTCACAGTAAAAAATCATTTAAAAAACTGTGTGAAACATGGTCAGGTAGTTGTTAATTGTATTTTTGAAACTTTTTAATTTTAACATAAATAAACAGGGGGTTCAAGGTACGGTGATGAGAAAATTTCAGTAAAACTGAACCTCTTTTTAGATGATACAATAATGCTAATAATAATTTCTATTTTTTATACGTCATTGTCAGTATATATTTTTAATATATCTCTCATTTTAATATTTATTTTTATATCCCATCGCCATGGACGTCGTATATCTGCAATAGCCGGATATATACATCTAGAAATAACATCAATAAATCTTAACAACTGAACATCACTGTAATTATCCTTTTTTTTCTATCAGTAACATCTCTGCCAATACTTCATTATAGATATAATCAATTACCCATAAACATATCATTCACCATGCCAATAGTCAGCGAATCAAGATCTCGGATGGAAATACCCAGCTCACACACTGAAAAATAAACAGAGGCATTGTCATTTAATAAAAACGGCGAGATGCTTATCGTAACATCCCGCCAAACATCCAATTCCCCCAAATTTGTATAATCAGATTCTGTTCAATCTTTTATACTGTCAACAATTCAGCATTTTTTATAATCTCTTTTATCTGTTTTTCAGCCATTTCAGCCACATCCGCGATCTGAGCAGCTGTATAACCTTTGTTGTACATTTTCATGATCATTTCCCGTTTACCCATCTCAATTCCGGTTTCAATTCCAGTCTCTTTAATTTTCTGGCTTAAATTACACATAATACTCACATCCTCTCTGAAATCCTTTTCTATTGGAATCGCATATTCGTTTCCAACAACATTTATATCGTTTTTCTTATTCTTTAAAAAGTTTTAAGTAATTGAATATACTTCGTCTGATCTTTTTCTGAATATCTTTCTCCGAATATTCTAAAACGGTTTGTATCATTTTGGTAAAAATTCAAAAGCTGCGGTTTTTCTTCGCATTCAAGATATACAACTCCACCACCAATCTGATGCTGTACATTTTCTAAAACTTCAAAAGCCGCATCCATCAACTGAACTCCAGTAATAGTTGCTATATCTGTATATTGATAATTCTTCCCGAATTGACCGATCAGAAATGCAGATAATGTTAATTCGCCCGTTTCTTCATCTGCCTGTGCATATCTCTGCAATTTCTTCCTCACAGTACCAGACAATTCTTGTCCCATAACCTGCAGTGCTTTATGTGTTACCGCAAAAATACCATGTATTCTACATTCATCATCTACTAAAAGATATGTAATTGAGGTTTTCCTTTTGGCAAATTCAATTGCATTTTTTCGCATAAACTCTTCTATTTCCAGATTTTTCGGACATGAAAACTCAGAGAGGACAACCTTCAAATTGTCCTCTCCAATCACATCCATAAAATCCAAAATATTCATGACTGCATAATTGCTCACTATTTCTGCCCTTTCTGTGCAAAAAATCTTCTAACAGCGTTCACATCTGTAAGTACCGGAATCGTTGGTGCAGAAGGCTTACGTTTCGGATCACGACTGGATGCTTCCAACGCATTTGCAAGTACTTCTGCTTTTTTTGAATCCTTAATCACAACATTAGTTAAAATACTTGATGTAGCCATAACAACACCTCCTCTTTGCTGGCTATAGATTTATAATCTCTTTTTCTTTATTATATACAAATGCCGTGTAATAATCAACCGGCGAAATTTATTTAATAGTTTATATAAAAAATAGATAATTGCAAATTCATTTCCCAGTGCCATGCAATCATCAGAAAAAAATGTCTAGGTTGTTTTATGACCACATTTTTACCCAGTTTTTGTTACTGCTTGGGCATATTTCCTACCACTGAGTACCATTTACCGTTAGAAGTTCATGAGTCGTTAAACCGCATATTTCCTGTATTTATGCGTGTTTCCGGAGATACTGAAATTTCACTGACACATCATCGGTGACATTGCCATCGTTTTATAATTCTCCTCTACTGTTCACTCTATTATCAGTCATAGTCAATTAATTATAATA
>CAKUZC010000125.1 GCA_934718145.1 uncultured Eubacteriales bacterium
CAGTATATCTGCGGAATGAGTGTTCCGCCGATAATGATGAAAAAACTTGCAGAGCAAATTTATTTGCAAATATTTAAAAACATGAGGTGAGAAATTGTCAAAAATAGATTTAAATAAACAAGCCAAAGAAATTCTTGAAATTGCCGAGAAACACGGTGTCGAACAGAATTTCTTTTTTCTTACAACTTTTAAAAGATATCAAGTTCAAATTGGGATTTTAAATGACCTTGAAAGGACAATCCGAGAAGAAGGAACACTTGTTACGAAAGAATATGTTAAAGGGCGAAAAAACGTATATTCTCACCCTGCAATCTCAGACTATAACCGAACCACCGACAGCGCCAACAAAACAGTTGTAACTTTAATGAAAATAATTACAACACTAAGGGACCGCCAGGGCGATGACGAGCCGGACCCACTCTTAGAAATACTTAGCGGGCGCGGAACCCGCGCTGGCGATTCGCGTATAAAGATTGATGAAAATATTTAAAATACTGCCTCGCGTGGAAAAAGGAAGTGAAATCAAATTGAAAAGTATGTAAAAAATAAAGCGTACCAATATGCGAAAGGAGTTGCACACGATGAAATTTCTGCGCCTCGATACATCGTAAAGACATGCCAAAACTTTATAGACATTTACGAAGATAAATCAGAAAAATATTTTTTCGATATTTCAAAATTTGGGAAAATAGAAAACATATTGAAGCTTTTGATTATGCCGAGAGGTCTTAAAGCCGGAAAAAGTATTTTTGAATGTTCGTGTGGATATCAATGGCTTTTATATGCTTCCGCTCTCTGTATTGTTTACCGAAAAAATCCAAATAAAAGAAGATATGAAACCGTGATTTTGGAAGTCGGAAGAAAAAACTTTAAGACTTTCACTATTGCAACAATTTTCGTGCTTCTTTTTTTATTAGAGCCAAAATTCAGTAAATTTTATTCGGTGGCACCCGACGGATCACTTTCAAGGGAAGTCAAAACGGCAATTGAAGAAATTTTAAAAAGTAGTCTGCTTGTTTATCAAAATAAAAATCATTACAGATTTAAGATTTTGCGTGATTACATTGAGTTTCTGCCGAATGAAAATAAATATATCCCGCTTAATTATTCAAATTCAAGAATGGACGGTAAACTGCCGAACGTATTTCTTGCCGATGAAGTTGGAGCACTTCCAAATTCCTATGCAATTGAAGCTATGAGGTCTGGACAACTTAATATTTTAAATAAGCTGGGTTGCATTGTTTCAACGAAATATCCGACCGCAAACAATCCTTTTGAAGATGAAGTAAATTACGCAAAAAGAGTTTTAGACGGTGTTCAAAAAGACGAAACTGTCTTTTCGCTTTTATATGAGCCCGATAATACTGAAAACTGGGCAAACGATGACATCATTTTAAAGCACGCGAACCCCGTAGCTCTTGAAATTTCTGAAATTTGGGAAGATTTGATTAAGAAAAGAGCAAGAGCAATTTCAATGGAATCCGCACGAGAAAACTTTTTGACAAAGCATTGCAACATAATTTATCAAGGCTCAGGAACCGAAAGCTTTATTGATATTAAAGATTTACAAGCTTGCCGAGTAAATAAAATTGATTGGAGTGGCCGAGAGGTATATGTCGGAGTTGATTTATCAATGAACAACGATAACACAGCGATTGCAATTGCAAGTGAAGAAGACGGAAAAATACTTGCCGATGTAATTTGTTTTGTGCCTGAGGGTAGGCTTGAAGAAAAGAGCAAATTTGAAAAGCTTGATTACAAAAGATTCATAAAATCAATGAAGTGTATAGCTTGCGGAAACAAAACAATTGACTACGGTGTTGTTGAAGATTTTGTTTTTAATGTTGAAGAAAAATACAACGTCAAAATTAAAGCAATTGGCTTTGATAGATACAACGCCATAAGTTCAGCTCAAAAATGGAACAGAAAATACAATACAGTAGAAATAAGGCAGCACAGCGATACACTCCACCCACCGACAAAGCTTTTAGCTGAGAAAATAACCAACGGCGAATTTGAGTATGAGAAAAACACCTTGCTTGAAATAAATTTCGAAAACGCAAGGTGTACTTATGACACAAATATGAATCGGTATGTTACCAAGAAAAAATCAAGCGGAAAGGTTGATATGGTTGTCGCTCTTATCAATGCGGTTTATCTACTTCAACAAGATATAATTTTTGATGATAGCGGTTGGGCGGTACAATACTGAATTTTGTTTTTAAATATACGGAATTATATTTGTTAATTTAATAATAGGGTTTTTTAGGTTTTGATAATTGATTTTGAAAAATTTAATATTAATTGATTTCGCTAAACTTTCGTCGCATTCAGAGTCTCCCACAAAAAATGACTTTGAAATATCTATGTTGTCATATTTATTGACGGCATTTTCAATCATTCCAGTATTAGGTTTATGACATTTACAATTTGTTGTTCTTGGATGAGAGCAATAAAAAATATCCAGTATGTCTATATGTCGCTTTTTAAAAATATCTGTGTACAAATCTGTAAAATTTTTGTATTGAGCTTCAGTTATAAATTTTTCTCCAATAATGTACTGATTGGTTATTATGATTATTTTATATCCTTTTTCTTGAATACTTCGCAGTGCATCAAATGTATCATCGAAAAATTCGGGGGTTTCAATTTGACCCCATATACTATCCGGATAATCTTTCATAATTGTTCCATCTCTATCTAAAAACGCTATTTTCATAGTATTCACCCATACATTAATTTTAATTTAATTATATTACAGAGGAGGCAAAAAGTGAAATTTTTTAAATTTAGAAACAAAAACCAAGAGAAAGAAAATGAAATAAGACAAAGCGATGATTTAATTTTAAAAGGCTTTTTAAATGAAGATACAATTTCAGAGCGTGAAGCAATGAATATTCCCTCTGTTTCAAGA
>CAKUZC010000126.1 GCA_934718145.1 uncultured Eubacteriales bacterium
AAATTTTTCGAAATTGCTTTATGAAAAATAAACTATTTTGAAAAAAATATCTTTTCGCAGTTTAAGTGAAATTTTAGAAGAAAGTTTTGAGGTAAGATATCCCGTAATGATATCGAAAATCACAGCTAATAGCGTTACAGCTATCATAATTACACCCTTTTTAAGAATGTAAGATGTTTGAAAATTTAAAATTTCACTCTCAGACATAGCTGAATTCATAAGGGATAAATCTTCAAATCCACTCTGTTTTATACCGACATTAACAATATCTGCCATTATTCCCGGTAAAAACAATCCGCAAACTTGTCCAACTGATAAGCTTAAAAAAATCAGTAAAAACATGCCACGGTACAAAGAAAAATACTCAGAAAATTTTTTTAAATATTTAATTTTTATAAAGCTCACTCCTCTTATAAATTTGTTAAATAATTATATCAAAACCAAAAATCTTATCCAAATACGTTTACCAAAAGTTGACTATTAATAAAAATAAAATTATAATCAATAATAAACTTAAATAATTTAATAAAAGGAGTAATTTGAAATGAATTTAACACATTTATTGTCTGTAGCATGCGGTCTATTAACATCATTCCTCGCAGTTTTAAATCCCTACCATTCAAGCTCACAAGGGACCTGCACTTTGGATGAGAATCCGTTTTCTGGCGTTTCATACAAATCAGAATTGGTAAATCCAGTAATAAAGGGAAAATTTATGCCGGAAAGCAAAGATCCCGCTATGTGTCCTGTGTTTGACGGCAATCCGAGTTACCTCTCTTCTTGGTATGAGTGCGACCCAAAAGATAAAAAATGCATGGCAAGTGCATATGTCGAACAGACTAGAAATCTAATGGCAAAAGAGCTGTGTGAAAAATTCGGAACAGAAAAATATGAATTTCAGTCGGAAAATGCAGATGCTTTGAAAGCAGATTTATATGCAATAAATGATACTGTATCCAAACAATGCAAAGCGGCAGGCACTGAATTCCAATGGGATGATGCCTACCACATTAAAGAAGGTTTTACAAAGGGTCTTAAATAATTTTTTTCATTGCATACTTATTCTTGGTGGCATATCCTCCGCGGATGTGCCGCTGAGCTTTATTTATTTTAAGGATATTTCTTACTTGTTTATAAAGAGAAACATTTATATCTTTTAGACGTTCAGACACATCTTTATGTACTGTACTTTTGCTAACCCCAAATTTTTTTGCCGCACTACGTACTGTAGCTTTATTTTCAACTATATATTCTCCAAGCCGTACAGCTCTATATTCAAGCATTTCTTTCACACAATACACTCCCGGAATATAAATTCTTTTATAAATTTATATGCGAAAAACTTTTTTGTATGAAAACAAATACCTAATAAAAATTTTAAATTAACTTATTTATGCAATCAATCGGATCACAATTATTATTGGTTTTAACATAAAGCAAAATATGAAGAATTTAAACAGTTTTTCAATTTTTTATCATCTTTTTCGAGTTTTTCAATTTCGATATCACAACTTTTTTCTTTTTCAATATATTTTTGCTCCAAAAAATTAATAAAAAATCTTATGAAAAATATAAGCTGTTTCAATGTTATTTTAGGGAAAAATTTAATTCTTTCATTACTTGATTCATTACATTTACTATCAATATCGCAACTCAAACTACCGGAAAAATCGACAATGCTAAAGACAATATCCTTAGATATAGATATTATCTTATTTATTCTCTCCAAATAATTTTTTAACGAATAAAAATAAGTCAGATAACACTTATTGTAATTATCCAAAATCTTTATCCAGTTCATAATGTCAACATTTAATCCATTTATCTTCTTTATGTTATTATTTTTTCCCTCATTAAATTGATTTTGTATATTTTTATTTTGATTTTCTAAAAACAAAATCTTAGAGCAAGCTTGTTTTTCATTTTCTAGAATTTTTTTAACGCAATCTTTTCCATTGTTGTTTTTGCCAGCTAAATTATCTTTAAAATTAAAAATTTCTTTTTCTAATTCAAATCCTATTTTTTTATTGGATTTTTTTAATTTTTTTATCAAATCCATTTTTATACTTTTGATTTTTATCTCATTTTCATTAACCTGTTTCTTCAAACATTTTATTATGCCTTTGGAATTAAGAGATTTGCTCACACAGATACATTCATTTTTAAAATTAATGTTTTGATAAAATTGATTTGAATTTTCGATGCATTTTTTTACATCTTCTAAAGCTCCATCAAATTTACATTTATTAAGGCTTTTTATAGCTTCTAATCTATATGACTCTTCCCAAGCAAACGCCAATTCTCGGGAATTTTCCTTAAAGAATTTCTTTATATTTTCAAATTTTTTATTTTGTCTTCGGGTATATGTATCAAAAAAAGTACTGATTATTAGTGATATTTGATGTTTATCAAGCATCGAACATATACTTTTCAGTGTTTTAGGACTAAATTCATTTTCTTTACAAAAAATGTTTTTCATTTTAAATTCAGATAAATATTTCATACCTTTTCCAAAAAAAGTATCGCGCAAACCTTCTATTACGTCTAATATACACATTATAATCACCACATTTCTATATTTTTATATTTATTGTACTATAATAAGCAAATTATATCAAATAAATTATAAAATGTATACATTAAAATTTAAAACATTACAATAATATTGACTTATCAAAAAAAACATGCTAAACTGTTAGTTACCTCTAAGATGTGGGCTTATTTTTTGTGCCTGACAGAGGGAGGCTAAAATATTCCGAAATACCGGGAGGTGCCGTAATGAGAGTAAAGATAACGTTAGCATGTACCGAATGCAAACAAAGAAACTACGATACAACAAAAAACAAAAAACATAATCCGGACAGGATGGAAATGAAAAAGCATTGTCGTTTCTGTAGAAAGCATACTC
>CAKUZC010000127.1 GCA_934718145.1 uncultured Eubacteriales bacterium
CCCGAAAGAGTCCCCGCAAGCTGCCAGTGTCTTTCCTTGAGACGGGGAAACAGCGTATAGACATACTCTATGTCTTTCTGAAGGTTGTCTTTTCTAAGATACGCGCCTATTTTCAGATTTTCAAGAACGGTAAGGTTCGAAAAGACCTTTCTTCCTTCCGGAACAAGAGTTATTCCTTTTTTTACTATTTTATCGGGAGAAAGCCCGTATATCTCCTCGCCGCAGAAAGTAACGGACGCATTCGCCGCGGGAACGATACCTGCAATTGTACGGAGGATAGTCGATTTTCCCGCGCCGTTAGCGCCGATAAGAGTTACTATCTTACCTTCTTCGACGCTGAGATTTATGTCGTTTACGGCGTAAAGCTCTTGCGAAAAATTTTTTAAAAATTTACCAATATCGGTTATATCTTTTTTGGGGGTTATATATAACAAATGGAGTGAGATAATACTTTTTTTTCATCTCCAAGTACTTATCTACTTATATTTGTAAAAATCACAATAAAGCTAATGTTATTAAGGGAAAACTGCTCGCCGCCAGATCATTGCCTTAAAGGCAATATATACTGGCGCGCTCATCAGACAGTGCTCCGTTAATGAATAACGGCACACTGGGGCTGTTACTACCGATAACAGCCCAACTGATGGCGTCCGCTCGCAGCCTCTTTATATACCAAGGAGTCTAAAAATGATCAGAAGAACTTTTAAAGATATTCAATTATTGAACGGTTTTCGTGTATGCGGGAACCTGGCACATGAAGATATGTTATCGATGGTGTCCGAGTCAAGAATCAGATGTTTGAAAAAGGAACATATTATTAAAAAAGTGAGTTATCAGAATCCACATATCTCTAAGGTCAAAAACCAATCTGCATATCTACTGACGAAGCACGGTAAGAAGATTGCCCAGGATTGGTTGCCAGAACACCCAAAGCACTTTACCTCTGGTCGCGGCAATGAACGACATAACTCTGCACTAGGCGCTGTATATGCAGGACTTTCTGCTGAAGAAAAGATGTCCGCCATGAATGAACAGGATCTCAAAGATTATTTAACAGACAGGCATATGGCCTTGTTGAATGATGGACGGATTTCTGAAGCAGATGAATTAAGGGAAAAGATGCAGCATATGTCATTGCTCGACATGACCTATCGTAAAGCAGGGTCTGAAGAATTATGCTGTGTGGAGATCATCACAAAAAATTACAGTGTCGGGACTGTAAATGCAAAAGAATATACCGCTACAGAGGTCGTTCAAGCGGCTTATGAGCAGATCAATATCTATTAGAAAGGAAGGGAAACAGGATGAATACTTCGTTAACACAAGCGGCAAAGGAAGACTTATATATAAGATGTGAATATATCCTTAAATCTATTTATTATATATGTGGGGGAAAAGTGCTGCACATGCAATTAATCAAATTACTCGAGGAAATGAATCTGCCCCATATGACCCAATTAAAGATCAAATCGGATATAACCGAATTGATAAAAGCGGGTTTCCTAAAGAAGAAACAGGTACTGAACACCAATGCAAATGTTTTAATATTGACAGCCTATCCCCTTTCTGTGCTACAATCTGTCCCGTCAGCAAATGTCAGTGAAATAACCTCTTCAAGGAAATCTATCTTAGAAGGCATGTGCAGGATTGAATTCATTATTAATGAGTTGAATAAATACAGGAAGATCAACAAAACGAATGCACCGTTTACAGTAGAGAAAATCGTCGAGTTCATGGATTGGCGGAATTCTACTGTCTGCTATCCACTAAAAAATATTAATCTATATCTTGAGCGAATATGTCGTAAATATGATAATTTAAATGTACTAAGTCAAGATTTTCTAGACGATTACCACTATTTGGAAGTGATTCGTATGCAGAAGGCTAATGCTTTATCAAAAACTTCCACCTACGACATTGACCCTGAATGGCTAAAGGTGAAAGAAGATCATGCTTCCTTACAGGAGACCATGTCCACTGAATTACAAAATCGCTCGTTATACAATATATACAATATGAAGAACAGTTCCTGTGATATAAATCACTGGGTGATAAAAGAAGACGGACGCTATTACATTAGAATCAATCTCTACGATAATGGGAATCTCACCCTTGACCGAATTACCTCTTTGACCAGTTATATATTCCAGATGTTCTGTAAATACTGTGTTCACTTCGACAGACCAATGCTATATGTCTACGTGCAATGCAGTTCCGAAGAAGTAAAAAAAGGGCTCGAGGAAGAGGCTTCTAAACGTATTCCGACCTATTATGGTATGCGTGATGCTACACTGGCAACACAGGGATTGGTTTCAAGTGGTATCAGGGTCCAATATATCGAAAATATAAGCCTCCAGTTTGTCAATTTGAATATCTCAGACAATTACAACATTTATTATTACTAAATTAAAAAAGCAAGGTTCTTGACCCTGCTTTTTATTTTTCCGCTGTGTTATTATATTGTAACGGATTTCACGCTCCGAGTAAAGCGGTGAACGCTTGACACGTTGCTGAAATCCGTTCTGTGATAATCAAGCGGATTTAAGAAAAAGTCTTCCTCTCAGAGGACTATTTCTATTTCATATTATTCATCTTCCCCTTTTTTATTCCTTTTTTTGTTCGGCTGGCTCAGGACTTGAAAGTTTTCTGCAATTATCTGGACCCCGCCGCAATATATTGTATCTTTGCCTGATTTTTTAGTATATATATTGTTCTTTAAACTACAACCCAGAAGAAGCTGAGTACCTATACAACTATACTTTGTTAAAAGATCACATTTTTTTCCAAAAATTGTTATTGGTAAAAAATCAGCATTCTCCGTTCCATTGCTCACGCCCAACGTCAACTGACCAACATTGCATGTCTCGCCGTCCTTACCTATATAG
>CAKUZC010000128.1 GCA_934718145.1 uncultured Eubacteriales bacterium
TTATCGGAAAGAAGGCAAGATAATTCATAATCAGGATGCAGAACATATTGAAAATTTAGATGAAATACCATATGCTGCTGAATTTATTAAACGAAAATTATGTGTGACAGATTATGTATTTCCGGCAGCAGCCTTCCCGTCTATTCAGATATTTACAGGACGTGGATGCCCAGCACAGTGTAATTTCTGTGTTTATCCACAGACACTTCATGGCCATCGCTATCGGTTACGGAGTCCAGAGAATGTTATTGGCGAGATTGAATATATTGTAAATAATTTCCCAGATGTAAAAGAAATTGTATTTGAGGATGATACATTTACAATTAACAAAAAACGAGTTTCTGAAATATGCAATATGATGATACAAAGGGGGATTAACAAAAAAATACGTTGGTTGTGTAATGCTCGTGTGAATTTGGATTATGATACAATGTGTCTGATGAAGAAAGCGGGATGCCATTTAATTATTCCGGGTATCGAGAGCGTGAATCAGCAGATTTTAAAAAATATTCACAAAGGAACGACTGTTGAACAAATTGAAGCATACATTGCAAATGCCCATAAGGCAGGATTAATGGTTCATGCTTGTTATATGGTAGGAAATCAAGGCGAAACACATGAGACGATGAAACAAACATTAGCTGCAGCGATGAGATTTAAAACAGACACAGCACAGTTCTTTCCGTTGATTCCATATCCTGGTACTGGTGCGTATAATTGGGCTAAAAGTAATGGATATATTAATGGTAAATATAATGAATATATCCATGAAGATGGAACTTTGAATTGTATTATTAATACACCTGAATTATCAGCTCAGGAACTGGTTGATTTTTGCGCATATGCTAGGAAAAAATATTACATAAGACCATGGTATATTGGACATCGTCTTATTCGTGGATTACGGGACCCAGAAGACTTGAAAAGAAGTTTGAAAGCATTTTGGCGTTTGAAAGATAGCTTATTAAAGTGATACAATATAGAGGTGAAGATATGGTAATCCATATAATAGGAACGGTAAATGGTCAAATAAATGAAGGAATGCGAAATGTTGCTACGCATTTGGCGAAAGAATTTGAAAAAGAAAATACAGTACTTTATTCTAATCTAAAGCAGGTTTTTAGAATTGTATTGAATTCTAAACGCGCAGATGTCACTTTGATTTTTGCCCGCGCTAATAAAATGGTTTATAGAATGAGTTCAATTGTTACAAAATTGTGTAAGAATACTTGGATTGTGTTAGTGCAAAAACCAAATGCACAGTTTATAAAGAAAAATAATGAACATCCTCTGAATTGTAGTTATCTTTCTATTACTGAAAGGGACATGAAAAATGTTAAAATTTTGGCTGGAAAGCAAAAAAGATTGTTTCGAGTTGGGATAAAAGCAGATAAGTTTGTCCCGGTTTCAGTCGAAAGGCAAAAAGAACTTAAACAAAAATATGGATTTGATCCGAACAAACCACTTGTTGTTCATGTGGGGCATTGTTCAAGAGGACGCGGTTTGGAAGATTTTACAAAAATTCATACGGCGCAATGTCTGGTGGTTGCTAGTGGAATGTTTGAAGATGAAAATGTGGTACATATTCTTAATGAAGCACAAGTGCATATTTATAAAGGATATCTGAAAAATATAGAGGAAATATATCAAATGGCAGATGTGTATTTTTTTCCTACAAAATCAACGGAGTTTGTAATTAGCATACCACTTTCTGTAATGGAGGCATTAGCATGTGGTGTACCGGTGATAGGGTATAAGAACTTTAAAAATTTGGGTGAAATTATGGAAAAAAAAGGTGCCATTAAATTGATTGACGATACAAATCAACTTGATGAAGTGGTGGATGAACTGTTGAAAAAAAGAAGTAATCATTCATTGCTTGAAAAAGCGCTTTCTTGGAGTGAGGTGGCTTGCGATGTGTTGAAGATAATTCGGGAGGAAAAAATATGAAACCTGCGATGATTAGTTTTATGGGTTTGGATGGCTCTGGAAAGTCGACGAGCATTGATTATGCATATGAACAGTTGAAGAAAAGAGGATATAAAGTTGAAATTGTGCGTGCTGCATATGTAATTGTTTTTTTGCGCGGGGTCATAAAACTTGGAAAGAAAATTTTAATGAAGAAAGATAGCGATCCATACTCGGGTGATTATAAAACTTATTTGGATAGTTTACGTAAAAATGCAAATAAGGGTGGAGCGTATAGAATTTTTTCTTTTTTGACAACTATTGAATTTAAATTGCAAATATTTTTTAAAATCAAAATGAAAAGGTTGCGCGGAACGACCTTGTTAGTTGACCGATATATTTATGATAATGTTGTAACTTATGCAGCAAATTTGGATTTGGGCGAAGAATATATGGAAAAAACTATGAATGGTAAATGGAGAAACGCGCCTCGTCCAGATGAAATTATTTATATTAAAACACCTGTAGATGTGTGTTGCTCTCGGAAGAATGATATTCCGGATCCATTATATTTGGAAATCAGAGAGCCTCGATATGAAAAAATTGCGAAGATGTATAATGCAACTGTGATTGCGGGGAATCAAGATAAACAAAAAATGCTGGATGAAGTTATGACGGCTATTGATAAAGTGTTACCGCCAATTAAGAAATAAGCAGATAGGAGATTAAAATGGTACATAAATTGATAATCCTTGGTATTGATGGAATGGATTGGGATGTAATTGAACGATATAAGGATAAATTGCCTAATTTGTACGGACTGATGAAAAAGAATAACTATCCACATTTGCGTTCTGTTTTTCCGGCCGATACAACTCCGGCGTGGTCAACAATTTATACAGGATTGGATCGATCAGAACATGGTATTATTAACTTTGTCAATGTTGGTGCCAAGGAAAATACATATAAACC
>CAKUZC010000129.1 GCA_934718145.1 uncultured Eubacteriales bacterium
CGCTATTGTGTGCAATCCTCCCTATAACCGTTTTCAAGCCGTAGGAAATCGTAATGAAATCTTAGATGCAATTTATGCTCATACCGGTGTGAAATATAGCGGATATACAAACCTGTATATTCTCTTCCTTCTGAAAAGCATATACCAGCTTTCTGATAAAGGTCGGCTGGCGTACATTATCCCTACGGAATTTATGAATTCAAAATATGGAACAGCAATTAAGCAACTTCTCATTGATAAAAATTTGCTCCGCGCTATTATTAATTTCAAAAACGATAATGAGATGTTTTTTAATGCTACAACGACATGTTGTATTATTCTGCTCGACCACGATGAGAAAGAGCAGGTATGCTTCTATAATCTGCACTCTATTGATGAACTGAAGCTTGATATGTTGAAAGCTAACAATTCTTGTGCTATTAAAGTGGATTACGGTCAGCTAACAGCATCAGAAAAATGGCGTTCGTTCATCAATCAAGAGAACAATAAAACTTATAGGAATTTGGTACCAATTTCACATTTTTGCTCTGTATCACGAGGAATTGCCACTGGCGCAAATGATTATTTTTGTTTTTCACGCTCAAAAGCGATAATAAAAAAAATTCCGGAGAGCTGTTTACAAAAGTGTATTTGCCGCTCAGCAGATGTAAAAACTCTTTTTTTTACTACTGAGGATTATGATAAATTGGCGATTGCCGATAAAACAGTATATCTCTTGGATGTTTCCGCGAATGATTATGAGACAATCAAAGAGTATATTGATGAAGGATTAACCGTTGGCATAAATAAAAAGTATCTTCCATCATGCCGAAATCCATGGTATTCAATGGAGCAAAAAGCTGTTGCGCCCATATGGGTTTCATCTGCTTGCAGAGAAGGAATAAAATTTGTTCGTAACTTAGCAGGAACAAAATCATTAACTACCTTCCACTCCGTTTTTGTTAATTGCGAATCTACTGATGATGTTAATGTGATTTTTAGTTATTTTCTTACTCCGATTGCACAAACAATAATTAGGGAGAACCGTAAAGAATTAGGAAACGGTCTTGAGAAGTTTCAGCCTAATGACTTAAACTCGGCAAACATGCTCGACATAAGAATAATTACAAATGAAGACAGGACAGTGATCCTCGATATCTATAACGAGATGGTTCAAAAGTATAAACCATCTCTACTCGAAGAATTGAATGTGATATTTATGTCATATCTTCTATAATTCAGAATAAAATGACCACGAGCCTCAAAAGCAGCCCGTGGTCATATCATTATTATTCTATATAATCTTTTAATGAAACGGTCGTATCCGAAGGAACTCTTTTAACATCAATACGCTTTTCTTCCGGAATAGTAGCTTTGATTTTCTTCTGAAGCTGCCCTGTTTGTAAAGAATATCGCGTGGTGTTCAGAATAAACATGTCACCGTAGCGCTCTGCAATAGGAGTATTGTAATGAATCAATTGTTCTCCCTTTATTTTTAGGCTGCCTTGGTTCGTTTTTGTACCAGAATAGCCCTCGGTAGCGCCATCAACAAAAAGGTTTATTACTTGTTGAAATGTTGCAGGCATCTTATCACCTCAATTCACTTGCTTTTAGCTTTTTTCTTTGCCATTGCGACTGCATTTTCTTTAATTAAACACTCCAAGAATTCAGCAGGTGTCCGCTTAATAGCAGAGTCCAGATGTTTGTACATCGATGATTGTAAATTTCCGTTATTACTCGGATTAACATAGACATCTGGAATCCACGCTGTTGGAAAGACAATGCACTTCTCAAGACCTATTGTCATGTTCGGCTTAAAACTGATGACAAAAGTTGCAACATAGAGGTTTGCAGTAGGATTTTCATTATAAAAGTCTATTAGTCCTGCTGCCTTCGAAATATCGTCTTTATTGGTTCGACCGCCTTTTACAGAAGACTTGATATTAACATAGGATTCCTTATTTCCGTCATAACAAAAGCGAAAATCAAAAACGCCAACTTCTGAATCCGCAGGATGCACGCTATCAAATCCCAAATCTTTGGCTTGACTCTCGAGCCCTTGGCTTATTACTTCTTCTACGATCCTCCATACGGTTCGTCCTTTTGCCGCTTTGCGCCAACCATATGGCATAATTCTTGTGTTTGCAATAGGAATATCTCCTATGTTTTTTATTAAAGCATCCAGCTTGTCTTCAAGATATTTTCGTTCAACTTCAACAGCGGTAAAATCCCTTTCAGCCATTTGGAAAAGCCTCCTTATTGTTATAATTCTTTAAAAAGCTCACTAAGAGATACCTCAAGTCCATCGGCTATTTTCTTAATATTCACGATGGCGATGTTTCGCTTCCCGGCCTCCACTGAGGCAAAGTATGTTCGATCCATACCTATCTTCAATGCGAACTTCTCTTGACTCAGCCCTGTTTGCTGACGTAGCTCGCGTATTCGTTTTCCTAAGTCCGCAGTAATCATAGAAATACACCTCCATATTAATATTATATAAGTAGACGGTGTTTGAAACAACGGATTATAAGCAACGGTGAAGAAAAAGAGAAAGACCACACTAAAGGTTTTATCCTTCGGTGTGGTCTTTAGTTTGTGCCTCCGCTTGAAGAGTGCCGGTCAAAAATTCTCTTGTTTCAGAAAATCCCTAAGTAGCACTCTCTTTTGTCGGGTGATTTTCTGTAGTTTCCTTGTGCTTTATAATAATTATAGCATATTGAGGCCGGTATATCTATATTTTTTCCGAAACACATAATATGAACCTGTATTTTATAGAAAACTCCCAAAAAGCATTGACGAACAAGCGTTCTATATGCTATACTATATTCTGCTCTCATAGCAGAGTCCACA
>CAKUZC010000130.1 GCA_934718145.1 uncultured Eubacteriales bacterium
TGAAGCCTTATTACTTGACTGCGGTCTTGAACTTTCAAATGCAAAAATAAACGTCCTTTTGTCGTGCAAAAAATCTGAAAAAAACACCGAAAATATTGTTTTGGAAGCTATAAAAGAAATATCAACAGAATCACGTTCTATTTCTAAAATTTTAACAAACTCATCTTTCAATATTTTTGAAAATCTAGTTGAAATAAATCTTATTCACGGTGGGAAAAATTTTTTACTTCAAAAAAGTGCAGATAAAGAGCTTTCTAAATTGATATCTCAAAAACTAAACAAATCAGTTCAAATAAATTTCATTGAACGTGAAATAAAAGAAATTTCAAAATCTCAAAATGAAGTACCTGAAAAAATTGTCTCTCACGAACCTTTTTCTAAACCGGAACAAAAAACTGAAGAACTTTCTATTCCAGAAATTGAAGTAAGAACTAAAGAAACACTTTATCCTCGTCCTGTAATTTCCTCGACTAAACCTCTTTATGGCAGTTTAATAAAAAAAGAGCCTGTATCCATCCGTGAAATCGACGCACAAATGCCAAATGCAGTCGTTTGGGGTAAAATATTTTTCACCGATTCTCACGAAACACGTGACGGTACTAAAATTATCTTCAGTTTTTATATAACCGATTACACCGGTTCTTTAATCATTAAAATAATAGAAAATAAAAAACAAAGTTCATACATTGAAAAACTCAAAAAAGGTACTTACGTTTTGGTGTACGGGGACCTAACCGAAGATACGTATGAAAAAGAAATTGTAATGCGCCCAAAATCAATAAATATCATACAAACTACAAAGATTTCTGACAATGCTCCAAAAAAACGTGTTGAACTACATCTCCATACAAACATGTCGTCAATGGATGGAATCAATCCTGCTTCAGAACTCATTAACAGAGCTAATGAATGGGGTCACACCGCTATAGCTATAACAGACCACGGAGTTGCACAAGCTTATCCTGAAGCGATGAATACTGCAAATTCCATAAACAAAAACGGCGGAAACATGAAAATCATATACGGTGTGGAAGCTTATTTTGTAAATGATATGTTGCCGATTGTAACCGGCGACGCCGAAAGAAATTTTGATGAAGAGTACATCTGCTTTGACCTTGAAACTACAGGTCTTAATGCAAATTTGGATAAAATAATAGAAATCGGAGCAATAAGAGTAAAAAATCGACAAATTGTAGAAGAATTCGGAACATTCGCAGACCCCGGAATTCCACTCGAAGAAAAAACGACAGAACTTACAGGAATTACAGAAAAAATGCTCGAAGGTGCTCCTGGTCAAAAAGAAGCATTGCAAAAATTTGTAGATTTTTGTGGTGAATCGCCGGTGCTTATAGCTCACAACGCCAATTTCGACGTATCTTTTGTAAAGGCAACAGCAAAGCGTGAAAATATTGAATTTAAATTTACCTACGCCGATACAGTACCGATGAGTCGTGCACTTATAATGAGTATTAAAAATCATAAACTCGATACCATAGCTAAATATTTAAAAATCCCAAACTTTAACCACCACAGAGCATGTGATGACGCAAGAGCTTTAGCTTATATCTTTATTGAACTTTTGAATATGTCGGAAAAAACTAAAAATATTTCTTCACTTCAAAAAATAAATACTTCTCTTTCCGGAAACGACCCCAAAAAAGCAGTGTCTCATCATATGACCATACTTGTAAAAAACCAAACCGGTCTTAAAAATCTTTATCGCTTAATTTCCATGGCTCATCTTGATTATTTTTATAAAAAACCACGCATTCCCAAAAGTATGCTTCAAAAATACCGTGAAGGGTTAATTATAGGGAGTGCATGTGAAGCAGGAGAACTTTTCAGAGCTGTAACAGGCGGTAGACCCTGGGCAGATCTCTTAGAAATTGCAAAAATTTACGATTATCTTGAAATTCAACCCATCGGGAACAATTCTTTCATGATAAGGGAAGGCATAGTAAAGACAATTGCACAACTTCAAGATTTTAATCGCACAATAATAAAAATAGGAGAAACACTCAACATTCCCGTAGTAGCAACGGGAGACGTACATTTCCTCGATCCACAGGACTCTGAATACAGAAAAATACTCATGGCAGGTCAAGGATACAGTGACGCAGACAATCAAGCTCCTCTCTACTTCCACACAACAGCTGAGATGTTAGAAGAATTCGCATATCTAGGAAAAGAAAAAGCTTATGAAGTCGTAGTTGAAAATACAAATAAAATAGCTGATTCCATAGATTCACTTTCTCCAATACCTCCAGGAGTATTCCCCCCATTTATACCCGGAGCAGAAAAAGAACTTGTAGAAATTACGTGGGAAAGAGCTAAGAAAGTATATGGTGACCCGCTACCTGAAATAGTTCAAAAACGACTCGAAAAAGAGCTTGGTTCCATAACTAAACACGGATTTTCGGTACTTTATATGGTAGCTCAAAAGCTAGTTGCCGACTCAGAAAAACATGGTTACCTTGTAGGTTCAAGGGGATCTGTAGGTTCGTCATTTGTAGCTACTATGTCAGGAATTTCAGAAGTAAATCCTTTAGTACCGCATTATCTATGTCCAAAATGCCAGTACAGTGAGTTTATAACTGATGGCAGTTATGGTTCCGGGTTTGACTTGCCTCATAAAAAATGTCCAAAATGCGGTGAAAACTTAAAACAAGACGGACACGACATACCTTTTGAAACATTCTTAGGATTCGATGGTGACAAAACACCGGACATAGACCTTAACTTTTCG
>CAKUZC010000131.1 GCA_934718145.1 uncultured Eubacteriales bacterium
GATGCAAACATAGATCCGGCAAATCCACAGAACGACTTACAAGCTCCACTTCTAAAACCTATAACTGCAAATGAAACAAATATCAGCACTACAACCAAATCAAGAATCAAACTATTCAAAAAATACACCGCCAAAAACTATGAAACAATTATTTGTCACAAATAACACTATATCACAATTTGTTTAAATATAATCTTATTATGAGAAATATATCCATTTTTTAATTTTCTTATAACATAATTTTAGATATAAAAATCCGCTTAACCGTATCGTGCTCGAGATAACCTGCAACAATTAGCAGGTGGGTGCCCTCTCCGTAACATCACGCTCCCTTCTTTCAGCATAAGCTGAGAGGTCTGCAATCAATTACAGAAGTAGAACTCCCGATTAAATAATGTAGGGTTATATGAACACAGTCCGCGAATTAAGCAGATAAAAAACATATTTTAAAATTTAATAGATATTACCTAATCTTCTTTCAAACTCTTCAGACAAGGAATCAAGAAGTTTGTCATCATCAACTTCTACAAGCTGCTCTTCTCCATTTTCTTCAATTATTTCAAATATAAAATAAGTTTCTTCTTTATTTAGAGATTCATCGGAAAGTTCAAAATTTGGCATTAAAGCATAAAACCTTCCCTGAGCATTTTCTATAAAATCCAATACTTCAAATTCTCTTTCTACTCCTTCATCATCTACGAGAGTAACAATATCAGTAGGTAAACTGTCTTCCATTAAGGATCCTCCTATTTAATATGGTGTTCAGATATAATTTTAATTACATTATACGAAAGAGTCAACAAAATTATTTATCTTCAATATTGAATATAATTTTTAAAATTACACAAAATAAACCTTAAATGAGTTTATATATAATTGTTAATAAACATCAAAATTAAAATATTTTTATTAAAATCAATAAAAAGTATTGACAATCTTTTTTGAAAATGTAAAACTATATTAGTAAATATTTTTTTTAGGAGGAATCAAAATGGATGAAAAAAAATTTAAGGAACTAATGGAAAATGAAGAATTTGTTACAAAAATGCTGGAAGCTGCAACAATCGAAGAAGTAAAATCATTGTTCTCCGAAAAAGGTATAACTTTGACAGATGAAGACTTAGATCAGATGGCAAAAGGTTTGGAAGCTATCGTAAACAATAACGGCGTGGTTCCGGATGCAAATCTCACAGATGTAACTGGCGGTAAAAAAATCACAATATCAGATGCTGCTGCTATGGGAGCCGGTGCCGGAGCGGTAGGAGCGTCTGCGTTATTAACAGCAGGTGCATATGCTGCTTACAAACTCTACAGAAAAGGCGTCCAGAAAGGCCAACAAGAGTGTTTAGAGGTCATCAAAAACTCCGGTCTGCTTAACAACAGACTCAGAAGATTTGTCTAAAATAGTAAACTATAATTTTTATACTATCAAAAGAGGAATACCTTTTTTGGTAGTTTTTTTATTTAAATATATATGCCACTGACCTAAAAAACCTCAATTTTAACCTCAACATAACATAAAATAAAAAACACAATATTTAAAATATATCAATAATTAAATCAGAAACACATGAATTTACATTATTATTAAATCATATTTTGTAAAAGTTATCATATAATTTAAAAAAACCTTGATTTTCCATTAAAATAAATTTAAAATGTAATTGCAAAATATTGTGCAGGAGGATTTTTTAATGAGCAAAACAAAACTCGATACTCCGGAAAAAAGTAAGTGTTATGTCATTCCGGTTTCGGACGAAGAACTTGAAAATGTAACCGGTGGATTTCTAGGTATACCAACTTTTGCATTAGGAGGTATAGTTGCATTAACTCTTGGAATAATAATGATTTCAGGTATATATTATGACCAAGAACTTTATGAAAAAGAAATTAGGGAGGCAAAAAAAGTCAAATCACTTAACTCTTCTCTTGAGGAAAAAATTTAAAAGCCTTTATTTAAAAAAGGCCCTTTATTCTATCAAAAAAGGTTTTTCTTTTTTGGTAGTTTTTTTCTTCTAAACTTCTTTCAAATTCACGAAGAGACTCTTTTTGAGAAGACGTTAAATTTCGTGGAACTTCTATATGAACTTTAACAAATTCATCTCCGCACCCTCTTGAGTGAAGTTTAGGAATTCCTTTACCTTTAAGTCTGAATATGTCTCCGTTTTGAGTTCCTTCATGTATATGATACTGAGCTTTTCCGTCTATAGTCGGGACTACAATATCCGCTCCCAACGCTGCCTGAGAGTATGTTATTGGAATTTCACACCATATATCACAGTCTTTGCGTTCAAATACATTATGCGGCGTTACATTTATATAAACATGCAAATCTCCCGCATTTCCACCGTTTTTGCCTGTATCTCCACGACCTGAAACATTCAAAATTTGTTTATTATCAACTCCAGCCGGAATATTTATCTCTATCTCTTTACGTACTCTTACTTTACCTTTTCCACCACATTTTGTACAAGGATCCGACACTACCTTTCCGCTTCCCGAACACACATCACAGGTACGTGTTGTTTGCATCACACCAAAAGGAGTCCTTTGATTCATGACTACCTGTCCCGAACCGCCACAAGAAGAACACGTTTTTGGAGAAGTTCCTTTTTTTGCTCCACTTCCTAAGCATTCAGAACAATTTTCAATGTGGTAATACGAAATTTTTTTCGTACATCCTTTCGCAGCTTCAAGAAAAGACAGTGTAAGTGTTACCTCTATAT
>CAKUZC010000132.1 GCA_934718145.1 uncultured Eubacteriales bacterium
TCTTGGCACCATATATGAAGGAACCAGAGCCTTTAAATCTTTTTTCACCTTAACCGTAAGTTCTCTTCCTGATAATTTGGTATTTTCTTTTACAATTATAAAAGCAGCCAAATACGAAACTTTTCCATCTTTTAAAATAGGTAATACCAAACTACTTTTTATATAATCAAGAGTTTCTAAATTGCGGGCTATATCATCAACTTCAATTCTAAAACCATTTAACTTTATTTGAGAATCTTTTCTTGAAATATAATACAAAAATCCATCTTGTTCAAAAACTAAATCGCCTGTTTTATAGCCCACTTTGCCTGTTTTTTCATCTTTAAAAAATGACCTTTCAGATCTTTCTTTATCGTTATAGTACCCACTGCTTACACTATTACTTATAACTACTAATTCACCTATTTCTTTTTCTTTAGTTGGTAGATTATCCTTACCAATAATAGAGTACTCTGCTTCGGGTAAAACCTTTCCTATTGGCAAACTGTTTTCACTTTCAAGCATTTCCTTAGTTATATCGCAAGCGCTAAAAAGTACAGTTCCCTCAGTTGGACCATATCCATTTACGACAACAGAATCTTCAAAATTTTCATATATCGATTTTACTAGGCTCTTACTAAGAACTTCTCCTGCCAAAATGAATTTTTTAAGTTTAGGAAGCATCTTAAAATTAAATTTATCATCAAAATTGCAAATTTCTAAAAATGATGGTGTGGATATCCAGACAGAAATGTCGCTTTTTTCCAAATATTCAAATAATTCTTTTAAATTTTGAATCATTTTTATATCAATACTAAAAAGCGTTTTACCCATTGGAAGATAAATATAAATAGGTATGTCCGAAACATCAAAAGAGTATGACACTTGATTTAATACAGTCTGGCAGTCATTTGGAATTTGACAGCTTTCTTTAAACCAGTCTACGAAATTCTCTATATTTCTACGTCTTATAGGAACTCCTTTTGGTTCACCGGTACTTCCTGATGTAAAGAGTATATAGCAAATATCATCTGGTTTTACCCAATCGCCTTTTAAGTGTATTTCACTTTCAGATTTATATATATTTTCTGTTTCATTACTATTAACTACTTTTAAACTTGTTTCTAAATCTAACTCTGAAAAATTAAAGATAATTTCGCAATTTGTAATTTTTGAAATTTTATACAGCCTTTCAGTCGGGTAAGTTATGTCCACCGGACAATAAGCTCTACCTGTTTTTAGCGATGCTATCATTACGGGTATTATATTTATGTCTTTATTCCCATATATTAAAACCGGTGCTTTTGTTTTGCAATTTTTTTTAATATAGTTTGCTATTTTTTCAGATTTTTCCCAAAGTTCCTTGAAAGTAATATATTTTTCTCTGTGAATAATAGCAATTTCATTGCTATATTTAAACTTTTCAAGATCGTTTAATATCCACATTTCATACTCGCTCCTTAAATTAAAACATTGCCGTTTACTATACCATATAGTATAAATTTTTTCAATGA
This sequence comes from uncultured Eubacteriales bacterium, assembly GCA_934718145.1. Classification (GTDB taxonomy): domain Bacteria; phylum Bacillota; class Clostridia; order Oscillospirales; family Acutalibacteraceae; genus UMGS1491. Next base: position 1,494 of record CAKUZC010000132.1, read on the forward strand.
AAAGCAGGGAAAATAACTTAACTTGAAATCTTAATTTTAAACCTTAAATTTAAGTAATATATAACTTTTAAAACGTACGCACTATATACCAAAAAAGTTAAAAATTTAGTATAAAACAAAGAATGTGTGGCTAATAATACAATCGATTTTTTCACAACATTTGACCTTACTATTATAAATTTTATGAAAATATCTTCACCTTGTTTAAAGCTTTTAAAGAATTCCCTCTGTTTTTTAAATTTATATCATAATATTTATGTAAAGTTCGATTTATAGAACCCGTATTTAGTTGCATAAAATCACAATTTTCATTTCTTGCATGAGGGTAATAAAAAACGTTAAGTATATTCACATTGATTTGTTCCGATGTTTTAAGGAACAAGTTGTTAAAGTTTTTATAATTTTCCAATATAATTATTTTCTCGCCAATTAAATATTACCAGAGTAATCCTTTATTATTGTTCTATCTTTATCTAAAAAATCTTCAAACGTAACTTATTGTAGAATATAAAATTATTAAACACTTCAAAAAATCAGACTTGAAAAAATTCCGAGAATAAAATAAACCTCAGTATTACTGAAGTTTTAATTGTATCAATATTTGAGTACAAATGTGGCAAAGGTGACCCATTTAGATACAATGCAAACTCCAAATTTTCCTAGGTTTGAGAGGTTTTGCCTTAAAAATTATTTATCCAACTTAAGACTAGCTGAATTTTTTACACTGTTCCTTATTGTTTTATCATGCACCCATTATTTTTACAAGAATTCTATCTTTTTTATATGGGTGCAAATTTTTGAAGGTGGGTGCAAAATTGTAACGATTTATAAAAAGCTAAGTATCAACCGATTTATTCATTTCATTTTCTCCATGGAGGTTCATAAACTTTTAATGCTATGGTATAATGAGTAATAAGAACCTGGATAGTTACCAGAGTCGAAAACCTTGTTGATTAGCAACTACAATATATACTTTAAGGCGGTGACACACTATGCCATATTTTATAAATGCACCAATAATTAGTAACTCATTTACCGAAGTAGCAAATTACAAGTATTTTGTAGATAAGTCCGATTTTATAGAAAAAGTAAATGCAAACATTAAAACACCAAATAAGTATCTATGCATAACAAGACCCCGAAGGTTTGGTAAGACAATAAACGCCATGATGCTCGCTTGTTATTATTCCAAAAATGCTGACTTTAAAAAGCTCTTTGATAAACTTGA
>CAKUZC010000133.1 GCA_934718145.1 uncultured Eubacteriales bacterium
AATGTAGTTTTTATGTAACGATTACTTCTTTAATTTTGGGAATAATCGTTAATTTTTTTGTCTCTAAAAAATATAATCGTTACATGAAATGAGCAATCGTTACAAATTTGCACCCACAATTTAATAATCTAAACAGTTAAAAATCCATCAATTAAAGAATTGACGGATTTTGTTATTTCTATATTTCCATTAACTTTATAAAATCAAAACTACTACCAGCAGTCTTTTGTAAATGAGAATGCTTCTGTTTGAGAGAATTTATTGTCATCATTTTTTCCATAATAGATATGTGAATTGTCACGAGTAATAATGAAAGAAAAATAAATATTCCAAGCAACACATCCTTAATTATTTGACGTTTACGCTCTTTCTTTTCTGCTTCCTCTTTCAACTTTTTAAATTTCGGGTCTTTTCTTGCTTGTTTCACAAGATCTAAAATGAATTCGTCAGCACTAGGTTTTCCGTTTGGTAATAATTCATTTTTTCTAATTTGTTGTTCTTCGGTTAAATGATTGTTTTCCCACCATTCATCTATTAAATCTTGAATATTCTGACGAACTTGTCTTGCTCCGTCTAGATTATCATCATAAAATTCATTTACTTCCGTATTATCTTTTTTGTTTATGTCTTTAGATTTGTTCATCCCGTTTTCTCCTTTGTTTTCATAGAATCTAAAACAACTCGAAATATAAATTTTGATGTTTTAGGGTATCTTTGTGTTAAGCAGTCTATGTATTGATTTATAGTGGATTGAAAATATATATTCAATAGCGAAACTTTGATAAATCTTTCTTTAATAGCATTATTTAACTTTTCCATTAGATTTTGACCTGTGATTTCTACGATGTTTCTATAGCGTTCATCTATAATATCAGTATTAACACAGGCAAGTAAATTTTTATTGGCTTTATTAAAAAATCTTTTAATTGCGTACTCGGTAAATTCACAAAATAGTCCGTTAATCCACAGAAATATTGATAATTTATTGCTTTTATCTTCACTTTGACATTCAGGATGTTCATCAATAAATTTTTTTAGATGTGGATAAAACTCATGAAATTGAGGTTTATAATAAACGTTCTTATTCCTGGCTATTTTTGTTTCATTGTAAACATCACCGCAAAGACACAAAAGTTCGATACAGTCATTGAACCCTTCACTTGCAGCCGTATATATTTGAGTAGAATTGATAACTTCCAAAATATTCGAAAGATACACATTAAGTAAATACTTTCTGTCCCCGAGAGTTTCATCTACTTCTTTTGCTATCATCCAAAACTTTTGGTCAGCTTCCTTTAAACTTTCAAGAGAGAATGTTCCTAAAAACGAGTTTTCTTTAAATATATTCATGGTATTTTCTCCTAATATATTTTTAAGTGATTTATTTTAATTTTGTCATTTCATCATTAATTCAAACACTTTATTTTTCATTCCAGGATCCTCGTATACCATCATATTCACTATTTTTTGAATTATGGATTGCATAAAAATCATAATTATTGGACTTACCATAAAGTTTTCATATAACAAATCATTTAAATAATTAATTCTATCCTTTCCTACAATTTTGACGATATTTTTATAACTTTCATTTACAGTCTCGTAATTAACCTTACTTAAAATCTTGTTTCTTACATCTGATATAAAATCTTTACTTATATTTTCGATATTATCTATCAAAATATTTGCAGCATAAAAATATATTTTTGTGTCATATTTATCATGAATCACAGGGCTATTTTTTATTAAATCCACAGCCTTTGAGTAAAAAGGACTTTGTATTTTTTCATTCTCACCTTTTGACAGAACAGTTCTACATACAGATATTACTTCAGAACATAAACTTTCAGCTCTATCTATAGCCATTGATATTTCAATGGCATCTAAGGACTTAAAAATTGTGAACAGATACTCATTAAACATATGACTGTTTTCTTCAAGAGAATCTTTAATATCATTTGCTAAAACAAAAAATTTCTGCATTGATTTTTTTAGATTTTTCGCTCCGCAATTACCACACAAAAAACTAATGTTTTCAAATAAATTCATATATAATAAAACTCCTTTAAAATAATATTCGGACGTTTAATGAAAATGAAAATCGTGTTAATACTAACAATCGTTGGTATATACCCGATTATAAAACCTCATAATTGTTACGTCAATAACAATTGTAGGTGATCAATTATGGAAAATATTTTGTCAAAACGTTTGAAACAGTGTAGAAAAAAGGCAGGTTTAACTCAACGAGAGGTAGCTATTTACTCTAATATTACTGAAAAAGCATATCAAAACTACGAACTGATGACACGCAAACCAAAACTGGAAATCTTAATAAAAATAGCAGATACATTCAACGTTTCATTAGATTATTTGGTAGGTAGGACAGATAATAAAGTAGTTAATAAATAATATAAAAGTTATGGTGCCGTTTCTACGATTGCAAAGGGTAATGGTTTTATCTTGTGCAGGAATTAAGTGTCACAACCACTTAATTTTGCCATGACATTTTTCACTTCGTAAATCTTCCGTGTAGCCATGTAAACTCTAACCAATGATTAAGTCAAGTGGGATTTTAAACTTTGTAAAGGTGTCACTTAATTCCCTATCTTCGACAGAAATATTTGTGTTTAACATAAAACATCTTTTCACTTCCTTTCCATTAAGTTCATGGTCGTATATATCTTTATGT
>CAKUZC010000134.1 GCA_934718145.1 uncultured Eubacteriales bacterium
TATTGAATCAAGGTGAAGTAGATTCGAGAGACATAATAGTTAAATTCGAAGATACCGATGGTAATTTGGAATTAAAAGACAGACAAGTCACATTTTACGTGCAAAAACCAGATGGAACAACAATTTTTAATAATTGTTCTGTTGACAGTACTCAAAACGCAGCAAGCATTACTGTAACCTCACAAATGGTAAGTGTAGCTGGTATATCGGATTGCGAATTTCAAATTTTCGACAACAATAACTCGTTATTAAAAGTTAATGGATTAAAATTAATGGTTAAACCAAATAAAGATTTTTCCGAAGCAATTGAAAGCACGTCAGAATTTAATGTACTGACTGAAGCAATTAATTCAATCAGTAAAACAGTTCTATACAACAATAGCAATGGTAATCAAGGTACAATAACATTGAGTGATAGCGTAAATAACTATAGTTATATAGAAATTTTCTACCGTCAAGATTCATTACAGTATAAAAGTGTAAAAATTGATAATCCAAACGAAAAAAACATAATATTTGAAAACGTAGAATACTACTCTGATAAGCTATATATGCGTGGAGCTATAGCAATTTTAAATGAAAGTACATTGACGTGGAAATCGGGTAATTACGGATATAAATACATAAACGCCAGCGGTTCTATTGCAGGCACGGCAACTCAGCTATTTTATATAACAAAAATTGTCGGGTATAAAAGTTAAACAAGAAAAAAATTACACCACTGTACCCATTTAAAAACATCCTTTGGAAAAACTTTCAATGTTCTTATCACTGCCTTCTCTACATAAATAATTAATATTAGGTAAGATTTTAATCTATCAAACTTATCATTTCAATAGTTGGCAAATTTCGAAGCATGACAGACCACTCTTAGAATTTTCTATATTAATGTTTCTCCCTACAATATTTACAACATTTATAAAATGGAACATTAGTATATTTTTAACTAAATCACTATCTGTGAGACTGTCAACTATAGCAAAAGCCTTTTTATTTACTGAATTGTAATAGTATATTATACAATTTTTTGTGGATTTCGAATTATTAAATTAACACTTACAAAAATTTGTCAAAAAACTAAATTCTAAATTTAACGACTTAAAGTTATTCAGAATTTTTAGGTATCCTATCTTTATATATAGTTGAAGACCTTATACTTTTCCATTTAATTTTTCCGCATTCTAATTCTATGTAATTACTACTGCTACTTTTAAATTTACTTACAATATGTTCGCCTTTATTTAATATGATTAAAACTTTTTTGCCTGGTTTAAATCCATGATGTATCATTATTTTAAACTCCTATCATAGAATTTTGAAACATATTAAAAGGGCTTATCACCATACAGTAAGCCCGACATTATTAATTATACAATATTTTCACTCAAAAATCAAAATTTCATAACAAAAACATATATCCACGCGCTACTAAACGCGTGGTTTTTCACATTCATATAAAAAATATCAACGATTGTAATGTTTCGATTTTATACTTAATACATTCGTTGTTTAAATTTTTAGGTATCGTATAATTTTTCATGTATAAATTATAATTTAACCTAAAATTTTTTTACTTATGTTTAAAGTACTCTCTATTACCTTATCCATATCGAAATATTTATACTGAGCTAAACGGCCAATGAAAAATACATTTTTTTCTTTATCTGCTAACTCTTTATATTTTTTATAAAGTTCAGTATTTTTAAAGTCATTTACAGGATAGTACGGTTCGTTATTACCATCATAAATTTCAGGATACTCTTTCGTTATTACTGTTTTAGGTTGATTCCCAAATTCAAAATGTTTATGCTCAATTATACGTGTATATGGTATCTTACGTTCAGTATAATTCACCACAGCATTACCTTGATAATTTTCCGTGTCTAAAACTTCCGTTTCAAATTTTAAACTTCTATAGTCTAATTTTCCATAACAATAGTTATAGTATTTGTCAATTTCTCCTGTGTATATAATGTTATCAGCAATATTGGGATGAGATTTAATAAAATCAAAATAATCAGTGTTTAGTAAGATATCAGAATTTTCTAACATTTTTTCTATTATTTGAGTATAACCTCCTATCGGAATTCCTTGATATTTATCGTTAAAGTAGTTGTTATTATAAGTAAATCTTACAGGCAATCTTTTTATTATGAATGCCGGTAAATCTTTACAATCACGTCCCCACTGTTTTTCAGTATATCCCTTGATTAATTTTTGATAAATATCTTCTCCAACTAAACTAATGGCTTGCTCTTCTAAATTTTTCGGAGATATAATTTTGCTTTTTTCAACTTGAGATTCAATAACATGTTTAGCTTGTTCCGGAGTTTTAATTCCCCACATTTTGCTGAATGTATTCATATTAAACGGTAAATTATAAAGTTCATTTTTATATACAGCTAAAGGAGAATTCACAAAATTATTAAATTCAGCAAATTGATTTATATAATCCCAAACTTCCTTATTACTCGTATGGAAAATGTGGGCGCCATATTTATGAACATTTATTCCCTCAATGTTTTCCGTATAAACATTCCCGGCTATATGATTTCTTTTTTCAATAACAAGACATTTCTTACCCTGTTTAGCAGCTTCATGTGCAAAAATAGCACCAGATAAGCCTGAACCTACTATCAGATAATCATATCAGTTTTCTAAATCGCCAGTGGACACACTTTTCGCATTTAC
>CAKUZC010000135.1 GCA_934718145.1 uncultured Eubacteriales bacterium
GTTTATAATACGTTGAGAAATATCACGTACATCTGCCGCTCTTTGACTCATATATTTATCATTCATTTTTGAAAAAATTTGAGAAAATTTATGCGAAGCATTCCAAACGGCGTACTCAGCATTGATTTTTTTTTCTCTTATTATGTCGACAATTGTATTTTCATAGTCTTTATCTTTAATCATCATCTCATGTACAGCAAATATCTCAGCTTCTGCTGCACCAAAATCATTGAGGGCTTTTTCGTAAAGTGTTCTGACGTCTTTGATTGCTTTTTCACGAGCAAAATAATATCTTTTAACTTCTTCCTCTACGTTGCTGACTTTCCGTTTATCTACATTTTCAAAATTTTCTTTATTTACAGAAAGCATTCCGAACGCTATATCTCCAAAAACCCCTGTTCCTTTAAAAATAATCATACGATTATCGCTTTCCTCTCTACATTAAAACTTACGCCTTAATATACAACAATAAAAACTTTTTTAAAGAATATTATTTCCGGAAAAATTATCTTGAAAAAATTTCTCTAATGTACTCGTTGCTTCCAATTCATCTGGTCCTTCACACGTAACAGTTATTCCATCTCCATTTTTAATTCCGAGTCCCATAATAGCAAACAAACCCTTTGCAGACGCTACTTTATCTCCTGTCGTAATCGTTATATTAGATTGAAATTTTGAAGCCTCATTAACTAACATCCCCGCAGGGCGAGCGTGAATTCCATTTTCTTTGTTTATAATAAAATTAAATTTTCCCATAGTAACGAACTTTGGCAAACTTTTTTGAAACCTAGGTTTTATCCCTATCATAGAATAATAGGGTAAAAGTTTACACTCTACCTTTCTGATAATTTTTTAAATAGAATATCAAAACCGTATTATAATCTCTATTGGTAATAAAATAACGTAGGAAACAATTTAAAAATAACAACTCAATGTTTTAGTATAAATATACTCAAAATTTTTAAGTTAATGTCCATATTATCACCCACCGATTACAAAAAGTCAATACCAAAAACACGTGAAAAAATCGTATCTTTAAGGTAATTATATTCTTATATAAACCAAATAGCAAAACTATATAATTTAACGATCTCACAATATTCAAAATATTACAAAAAACCTTAAGATATTTCAAAAACATTCAATTATTTGATATAATAAAATTCCGTAACTGTATTAAACAATTTATATGAAAAAATTTAAAAGAATATGATTAAAAAATTAAACTAATTTAAAGGAGAGATTGTATGACAAGCAATGAAGGTGTCCTTAAGTGGATAGAAGAAGTTAAACAAATTGTAACGCCTGATTCTGTAGTCTGGATTGACGGTTCGGAATCTCAGTTGGAAAAATTACGTGAACAAGCATGCAAAACAGGAGAAATGGTTAAACTAAATCAGGAGAAGTTACCCGGATGTTACCTTCACAGAACTGCTTTAAACGATGTAGCAAGAACGGAAAGCAGAACGTTTATATGCACAAAAACAAAGGAAGAAGCAGGTCCAACAAACAATTGGTGTGAGCCAAAAGAAGCTTATGAAAAACTCTATAACATAGCAAAAAACAGCTACAAAGGAAAAACGATGTATATCATCCCGTACTCAATGGGAATGCTTGAGTCGAAATTCTCAAAAATAGGAATAGAAATAACTGACTCAATCTACACCGTCCTTAATATGGCTATAATGACAAGAATAGGAAAAAAAGTTTTGGATTTTCTCGGAAATAGTGATGATTGGGTAAAAGGTCTTCACTGTTCTTGTGATATAGACGAAGAAAAGAGATACGTATGTCATTTCCCAGAAGACAAATCTATAATTTCGGTAAATTCCGCATATGGTGGAAATGTTTTGTTGGGTAAAAAATGTTTTGCTCTCAGAATAGCTTCATTCCTCGGAAAAAAAGAAAAATGGCTTGCCGAACATATGCTTATACTTGGAATTCAAAAACCAAACGGAGAAACAAAATACATCTGTGCAGCGTTTCCTTCAGCTTGCGGTAAAACAAATTTAGCTATGCTCATTCCTCCGGAAATTTACAGAAAAAAAGGCTATAAAATATGGTGCGTAGGTGACGACATAGCATGGTTGAGAATAGGAAAAGACGGACGTCTATGGGCAATAAATCCCGAAAACGGATTTTTTGGAGTAGCACCCGGAACAAGTAAAAAATCAAACCCAAACGCATTGGCTTCTACTTCTTCAAACACCCTATTCACAAATGTAGTTCAAAACCTTAAAGACAACACCGTATGGTGGGAAGGATTAGATAAAAATCCTCCAGAAGATGCTATAAATTGGAAAGGAGAAAAATGGAACGGCAAAACATCCAACGAAAAAGGAGCACACCCCAACAGTAGATTTACTTCACCTGCAAAAAATTGTCCTTGCTTGAGCTCTGAATTCGATAATCCGGAAGGAGTGCCGATTTCCGCTATAATATTTGGAGGACGCAGAGCACAAACAACTCCTCTTGTATATGAATCTTTCGATTGGAACCATGGTGTATTTGCCGGTTCTGCAATCTCTTCCGAAAGTACCGCTGCTTCAACAGGAAAAATCGGAGTGCTGTCACATAATCCCATGGCTATGATGCCATTTTGCGGATACAATATGGCTGATTACTTTAAACATTGGATACAAATGGGC
>CAKUZC010000136.1 GCA_934718145.1 uncultured Eubacteriales bacterium
GTACGGTTATTTTAGTTGCCACTGTAGTTGTTTGGTTTTTGCAGTCATTTGATTTCAGTTTACATATGGTTTCAGATAGTTCTGAAAGTATTTTAGCTGTGTTGGGAAATTTTGTAGCTCCTGCATTTAAAATTTGTGGATTCGGAGATTGGAGAGCATGCGTTGCGCTGTTGACCGGAGTTATGGCAAAAGAGTCAATAGTAAGCAGTTTGGCGGTCCTTTATGCCGGAGGAAGTGTTGCAAGTCTCAGTTCTGTATTGCCGAGTGTATTTTCGGTACAAAGTGCAATTTCATTTTTGATATTTGCGCTGTTGTATACTCCCTGTGTTGCGGCATTATCTGCAATAAACAAAGAATTCGAAAGCCGGAAACTTATGTTTGTATCCGTTATTTATCAGTTTTTTATTGCTTACGTATTGTCAGCTCTGACTTTTCAAATTTTGACTTTATTTTCTAATATGAAAATCTTTTAAAGAGGGACGTTTGATGAATATAACAGATGCGATAATAGTAGGATTAGTGCTTATGATGATAACTTTTGCAATTTTGAGAAGTATTAACAAACGGAAATCTTCAAGTAGCGGTCATTGTTCAAAATGTTCGTTTAAAGATTCGTGTCAAAAATATAAGAGCAAAAAGTGAGGTTTACCGAATGAAATATCTTACAGCTTCACTGGAAGATTATCTTGAAATAATATATATACTAAGTCAAAATTCAGAATCGGTGGGAGTTACGGATATAGCTAAAGCCTTATCGATTTCTAAGCCTAGTGTAACCAGAGCGGTGAGTACACTTAAAGATGAGAAATTTTTGAATCAGGAAAAATATGGAAAAATTTCTTTGACAGAAAAGGGCATTAAAACAGCAAAGACAATTTATGATAAACATAGAATCATAAGTGAATTTTTGACTTGTGTTTTGAAAGTGGATTCTCAAACAGCTGAGATTGATGCTTGCAAAATCGAGCACACACTTAGTTATAAAACTATAAAGAGTATAGAAGATTTTTTAAAAACTAAAAATATATTAATTGATTGAGAGGATAAATATTGAAAGATTCACATTTGAAAAAAGATAACCTGGAAAATTTTATTTTTGGAAGGAATGCAGTTTGCGAAGCGCTTAAATCTGGTAGAAATATAGAATCCGTGTTGCTTTCATGCAAGGAAATTTCAGGTTCGTTGAAAGTTATTTTATCAATGGCGAAAGAAAGAAAAATACCTGTAAAAAATGTAAAAAGAGATTTTCTTGATGAAATTTCGGGAAATATGAATCATCAAGGGGTAGCAGCAACAGTTGGAGCAAAAGAAACTTGTCGTATTGATGATATTTTAGATTTTGCTAAAAATAAAAATGAAGCCCCATTTGTGATTATAGCAGACGGAATTGAGGACCCTCATAATTTAGGGGCTATCATAAGGACCGCAGAATGTGCCGGAGCTCATGGAGTAATTATTCCTTCACGTAGAGCGGTGGGATTAACTGCTGCTGTGGATAAAGCTTCAGCCGGAGCGCTTGAACATATGCTGATTGCAAAAGTTGGAAATATTGGAGCTGCTATAGACGAATTAAAAGAAAAAGGTTTGTGGATTTATGGTGCCGATATGGACGGGGAAGTATGGGATGGCGTGGATTTAAAGGGAGCTGTTGCTATTGTGATAGGTTCCGAAGGATTTGGAATAGGGAATCTTGTAAAGAAAAAATGTGATTTTATATTATCACTACCTATGAAAGGAAAAATAAATTCCCTTAATGCATCAGTTGCTGCAGGAATATTGATGTATGAAGTTCGCCGTCAACGAGGATAATACCTAGGCTTAAAATTAATTCAATATAAGTGAAAAATCCATACAATCAGTCCGTAGACCATGGAAGCTATTGTCCCGAAAACTATAACCGGACCTGCCATAATAAACATTTTTGCACCGATTCCGAAAACATGTCCTTCGCTTTTAAATTCTATTGCCGGAGCGGTTATGGAGTTGGAAAATCCGGTTATTGGTACAATAGTTCCGGCACCTGCATGTTTTGCTATGGGTCCGTACCAATCGAGAGCGGTTAAAATGGAACTCAGTGCTATCAATGTAATAGACACCCAAGTATTTGCGGTTTTTTTGTCAAGTTCAAAATTTGTCATGTAAATTTGGCATAACAGCTGACCGAAAGTGCAAATTGCTCCGCCGAAAATAAATGCCATGAAAAGGTCTTTCCATATAGGACTTGCAGGAGAAGTATCTCCGGCCATTTTAGAGTATTCTTTTTTACTGACATTCATAAATGTTCACATCCTTTATTTTTGATATTATTATTGCTTGAATAAAGATGATATATTCATAATTTTAGGACTATTAAGAGGGATTTAAAATTGAAAAGACATTTTTACGAATCACTGAAAAAATATAAAAGAATAGGACGTTCTTCATTTCATACTCCCGGTCATAAAGGAAATTTTTTTAAATCTCATGACCTCCTTAGTTTGGATTTTACCGAACTTCCGCTTACCGACAGCCTTTATGAAGCTTCCGGGATAATAACTGAAGTCGAAAAGAATATTGAAAAGCTTTATAATTCCAAACGCTCTATAATTTCATGCGGAGGTAATACGCTCTGTATACAGACAATGCTTAGAC
>CAKUZC010000137.1 GCA_934718145.1 uncultured Eubacteriales bacterium
AGTATATGAAGGAAATATAATTGATATCGGTGGAGAGGAAAAGTATACCGCTCTTTGTCATAAATGTTGGATGAAAGGCACAATTTAAAGCTCCGGAGGTAGTTTAATTGAATTTTGAAAATTTAAAAACAGATTTTGACGGCTTTAAGCTTCAATACAGTCTTGAAGCAGAGCAGTCAGTCTTAGGTGCTATTTTAATAGACTCGATATGTCTCGGTAAAGTTGCGGAAATTCTTGTAACTCCCGAGTACTTTTATCTTTCAAATCATAAGATAATATATTCTGCTATGATTGAGATGTTTACCATCGGTAGCCCTGTGGACTATGTGACAGTTTTGGATAAAATCAAGACAAACGACGAACTTGACTACAATCATTTTAAAGCTTATCTTTTACAACTTGCTCAGATAGTTCCCACGGTTTCTAATGTTGAATTTTATGCAAAAATAGTTCGTGACAAATACAATGTAAGGAAGCTTGTCAATACCGCCAGAGAAATAATAAACGATGCTTCTGGTGGAGATGTTGATTCTTCTGAATTACTGAATTTTGCCGAACAGAAAATTTTTGATATTCGCAGAGGAAAAGAAACAAGGGGACTTCAAAGAGTAAACGAAATTGTTATTCAAGCTTTCGATAGGCTGGATGCTTTAAATTCTTTATCCGGTGACTACTTGGGAATTCCCACGGGAATAAAAGAGCTCGACAGAGTAATAATGGGGCTTAATAAAAGTGACCTTATATTACTTGCGGCACGTCCGGGTATGGGAAAAACGAGTTTTTCGCTGAATATTGCAGAACATGCATCGGTAAATAAAGAAAAAACCGTAGCATTTTTTTCGCTTGAAATGTCAAAAGAGCAGCTTGTTTCAAGACTTCTTTCTTCTAAAGGACAAATTTCAGGTCAGAATTTAAGGATTGGAAGACTAAACGAGAAAGAGTGGGAAAGACTTATAGAAGCCGGAGATATTTTGTCCAAAGCACCGCTATATATAGATGACACACCCGGAATAACAATACCGGAAATGAAGGCAAAATTGAGACGTCTAGGAAACGTGGATCTTGTAATAATAGATTACCTTCAACTTATGACAAGCGCACGAAGGATAGACAACAGAGTTCAGGAAATTTCGGAAATAACAAGAAATCTTAAAATAATGGCAAAAGAGTTTGATGTTCCGGTGATAACTTTATCTCAGCTTTCGAGAGCAAGTGAGCAAAGGACAGATCACAGACCGGTTTTGTCAGATTTAAGAGATTCAGGATCAATAGAACAGGATGCAGATATAGTTTTGTTTCTGTATCGTGAAGGTTACTATGAAAGTGCAGAAATTGATGAAAATCAGGATAGAAATAGTGGAGAATGTATAGTTGCAAAGAACAGGCATGGAGAAACTCGTTCAGTACCGCTTCATTGGCAAGGGCAGTTTATGCGCTTCACAGCTCAGGAGGTTAACAGAAGTGATTTCTAAAGCAGCACTATCAATTGAAAAATATTCAATGCTTAAAAATACAAATAAAGTATTTGTGGGATTTTCAGGAGGAGCAGATTCTACTGCTCTTCTACATTTTTTATATTTTTTTGCGAGTGATAAAGGAAAAAAGTTTACAGTTGAAGCTGTACATATTAATCATTGTTTAAGGGGAGAAGAGTCTGTCAGAGATGAAAACTTTGTAAAATCTTTTTGTTCGGAAATAGGTGTAAAATTACATTTAAAGAGAATAGATGTAAAAGATGTTGCACAAAAGAACAAGATAGGTTTAGAAGAAGCAGGAAGAATGGTAAGGTATGAAATATTTGAGTCGCTTGTCGAAAACGAAAATGACAAAATAGCTACAGCTCATACTCTTTCTGACAGTTGCGAAACATTTATTTTTAATCTCATTCGTGGCAGTTCTTTAAAAGGACTTTGTGGTATTCCTCCTGTAAGAGGAAAAATAATAAGACCTCTCATAGATGTTACACGAAAAGAAATAGAACAGTACTGCAAGGAAAATGAATTGAAGTACATTCAAGACAGTACAAATTTTGAACGAGAGTATACAAGAAATAAAATAAGACTTGATGTTATTCCGATTTTGAAAAAAATAAATCCCAATTTGGAAAAATCTGTGTCAAGAACTTTGAGTTTAATTTCAGAAGATGAAAAATACATTGAAGAGCAGACAGAGAAAGCACTGGATTCTATCAAACTTGACCAAGGATATGACGCTGAAAAATTAAAGAAATTTTCTTACTGTTTAAAGAGTCGATTAATAATCGAAATTGTTAAGGAAAGTATGAATAAAATTCCCGAGAAGAAACATGTGGATTTAATATGCAAAATCGTTGATTATGGAGGGACATTATCATTATCGAAAAATAAGTTTTTAGTTTGTAAAAATGGATTACTTGAAATTGTGGAAAACAAGTCGAAAAACAGCGTACAATGGGAATATACGCTCAAAAATGTCAATAACTTGACAGAGACAAAAACAAATATCATAATTAAAACTATACCTTTTTCAGAATATAAAAATTTGCTCGAAAAACCAGAAAAAAGTAACGTGATTGATTCAAAAAAATTGCCGCCGGAATGTATTATAATGAATCGTCGCGCCGGAGATAAGTTTACTTT
>CAKUZC010000138.1 GCA_934718145.1 uncultured Eubacteriales bacterium
GTCAAATCCACTTACTTCTGCTATTGTCATCGGAGGGCTTGAACCAATTCTTCAGTTTGATGAAATATTTGAACTCATTTCGTATTTCAGAAAATTGGGATGTAATGAAGATTTTGTAATATATACCGGTTACTATGAAAATGAAATAAAAAAAGAAATTCAATTGCTTAGCAAGTTTAAAAATATTATAATTAAATACGGAAGGTTTATTCCGAATTCTGAGCCGATATTTGACACAGTTTTGGGAGTGACTTTGAATTCAGAAAATCAGCACGCAGTGAAGATCAGCTGATTTTCACGTTTTTGTATTAACTTTTAATTAAGCTCAATAAAGTAAGGAGCATTCAAACAATGAAAAACATGGATACTATCGTAGCACTATGTAAGAATCGAGGATTTATTTTTTCCGGTTCGGAAATTTACGGAGGTCTGTCAAATACTTGGGATTACGGCCCACTTGGTGTTTTGTTTAAAAACAACGTAAAAAAAGCTTGGGTAAAAAAATTTGTTCAAGAATCAAAATATAATGTCCAACTTGACGCTGCAATACTCATGAATCCAAAAGTTTGGGAAGCTTCAGGACATATCGGTGGATTTTCTGACCCTCTTATGGATTGTAAAGAATGTAAATCTCGTCATAGAGCTGACAAATTAATAGAAGATGCCGGAATCAATCCAAACGCCATGACTTTTGAAGAAATGGAAAAGTGTATTTCAGAAAACAATATAGCTTGTCCGGAATGTGGTGGACACAATTTTACCGGAATCAGAAAATTTAATTTGATGTTTAAAACTTTTCAAGGTGTGACGGAAGACAGCAAAAATGAAATATATTTAAGACCCGAAACCGCTCAAGGCATATTTGTGAATTTTTCAAATGTTCAAAGAGCTTCACGTAAAAAAATTCCATTTGGTATAGCTCAAATTGGAAAATCTTTCAGAAATGAAATAACTCCGGGTAATTTTACTTTCAGAACAAGAGAGTTTGAACAAATGGAACTAGAATTTTTCTGTAAACCAGGGACTGATTTGGAATGGTTTAATTACTGGAAAAATTTCTGTGAAAAATGGCTTTTAAGTCTCGGATTAAACAAGGAAAATATAAGACTTCGTGACCACTCAAAAGAAGAGCTTTGCCACTATTCAAATGCTACAACCGATATAGAGTATGCTTTTCCGTTTGGATGGGGAGAACTTTGGGGAATTGCTGATAGAACTGATTTTGATTTAAAACGCCATCAAGAACATTCAGGAAAAAATTTAGAATATTTTGATGCTGAAACAGGTGAGAGGTATTTACCCTATGTAATAGAACCTTCTCTCGGTGCTGACCGTGTGGCATTGGCTTTCCTTTGCGACGCATATACAGAAGAAGTAATAAATGAAAAAGATACCAGAATAGTATTGAAACTTCATCCCGCTTTGGCTCCGTTTAAAGCTTGCATATTACCGCTTTCCAAAAAACTCGGAGAAAAAGCTCAAAAAGTCTATGAAGAACTTTCAAAAAATTTCATGATAGATTATGATGAATCAGGCTCAATAGGAAAAAGGTATCGTCGTCAAGATGAAATAGGTACTCCTCTTTGCGTAACTTACGATTTCGATAGCGAAAACGATGGTTGTGTTACTGTTCGTGACCGTGATTCAATGAATCAGGAAAGAATTTCTATTGACAGTCTTACAGACTATATTCAAAATAAAATTACATTCTAAAATTTAAATTGTTTAGTCAAAATAAAAGAGAAAGGTGGTAAACCGGGCAACTTTGAAAAATAAGTCCCGATAAAAATGAAAAAAATTATTTACATGGACAATGCCGCAACAACAGCAGTAAGTCAAGAAGTTTTAGAAACAATGATGCCGTTTTTCAGAGAAAATTTCGGAAATCCATCTACGATTTATTCTGTCGGACGGAATGCAAAAAAAGAGCTTGAACTTGCAAGAGAACGTGTTGCAAAAGCTTTGGGTGCTTCTCCTAAGGAAATATTTTTTACCTCTTGTGGAACGGAATCCGACAACTGGGCAATAAAAGGTGCTGCGTTTGAAGGACTGAAAAAAGGAAAAAACCATATCATAACTTCCAAAATAGAACATCATGCCGTTCTTCACACTGTCCAATATTTAGAAAAAAAGGGATTTGATGTTACCTATCTTGACGTAGACAGCCAAGGTCTTGTAAATCCGAAAGATATCGAAGATGCGATAACTGAAAAAACCGCACTTGTAACGATAATGTATGCAAATAATGAAATCGGCACTATTGAACCAATTGAAGAAATAGGAAAAATATGCAAAGATAAAGGTGTTCTATTTCATACAGATGCGGTTCAGGCAATAGGTCACGTTCAAATAGACGTTAAAAAGCAAAATATTGATATGCTTTCTTTATCTGCTCACAAATTCCACGGCCCAAAAGGTATTGGAGCTCTGTATATAAGAAAAGGCGTGCGAATTGAAACATTCATGGAAGGTGGAGCTCAAGAATCGGGGAAACGTGCAGGAACGGAAAACACAGCTGAGATTGCTGCTCTTGGAAAGGCAATAGAAACAGCTTGCACCGAAATAGAAGAACG
>CAKUZC010000139.1 GCA_934718145.1 uncultured Eubacteriales bacterium
GATAAATATGTAGAAAGTGATTTAATAAATAGTTATGCATGGGATACAGCAATAGTATATATACAAGCAATGGGAAATGCAAACTATGCAAATGCAAATAGAGATACAACAGGAAATAAAAGCTTAATGAATACAGGTTCAACAGGAGATGAAAAATGCAAAATATTTGATATGGCAGGAAACGAACTAGAATGGACCACAGAATACAGCACTAACACGAGTAGCGGTCTTGCTTTCCCTTGTACTTTTAGGGGAGGCAGCTACGACAATTCCGGCGGCTACTGCACGAGTCTTCGTGAAATCTTCAGTGCGGCTTACGTTCGCAGCCTCATTTCCTTTAGGCCCCTACTTTATGTGAAGTAGCACTGACCACTGGTTCAACGAACCAGAAAAATGAATTAAATACGATGTTAGCGCTAATGCGTTTAACACGTACTTTAGCGCATCAAATATTATATTAGGCAGAGAAAAAACTCTGCCTTTTACATTTTGGTTAAATATAAAAGTAAATTCTACTTTTAGCTGAATTTACTAATCCAAGAGAAAAGTCCAGCAAATAAAGGATTTTTTCTCTTTTTTGTTGTGGTTTTGTACAAAAATATGATAAAATATAGTTATGATAAAGAAAAATTTTAAAAAATTGCATAACAAATAAACGACTGGGATTAAATTTTTTTTAGTAAATTCCACTCGTTGGGTCATATGATTTTAAATTAAAACTTTACTTGGGTATATGTAAAATTTAATTTAAATTAATTTTTCTTTAGTAGTTTTTGAGTTAGTTGAATCTCTTTGGCGGGAACCTTTTTGAGATTCAACTTTTTTAATACATTTTTATCTAATAGTATTTGTGCTAAATCATAAGGAGTAGAATTGTTTAAACTAGGTCTAGTTAAGCTATTAATATGATTTATCATTAAGTCGACATCTTGTTGAGTCAAGTTGTCCATAGAAGAGCCTTTTGGTATAACGTAGCGAATAAACTCATGATTTTTTTCAATAGCTCCTTTTTGATAAGAAGCTCCTGGGTTGCAGAAAAATATTCTAGTTCTTCCAATTCCATCGTGATTAAATTCTAAACTTAAAGGATTTGAAAATTCAGTACCGTTATCTGTAAGGATAACAGGAAAAGTTCTTTCAAATAAATCATTTCCAAGGGTACCTTCAATCCAATTAAATACTTTAAGTACAGAATTTCTTGTCTTATCTTCTAATAGAAAAGCTAACATAAGTTTAGAGTTTCTAAAGAGCATAGTAAGAAGTACTTTTCCACCTTTTTTACCTTCAACAGTATCCATTTCAACTACTTGAGTATCTGGATTATCTAATAAATATTTTTCAAAATCATCATAAGTTCTTCCTTTACGAATAGAAGTATCTTTTGGAGGATTCCTTTTAGATTTTCTACAAGAAAATCTAATTCTTCTTGGTAAATCAATATTTCTAGCAGATAACTGATTTTGATCAATATAGTTGTAAAGTGAAGATTTAGAACATTTCAAATTTTGTGTTTGATAAATATGAGATATTGTCTGCCCTTGTTTAATTAATGGAGAAACGATATTGTCTAATTCACAAAGTTCTTCACTAGAAAGGTTAATGCCTTGTCTTGAGGTAGATAAAGTATGTTTGTATTGATGATAGGAAGGTAAAGCACGATAATAGTATTTGACCAATCTACAAGCACTTTTTGAAGAACAAGAATTACAAACATAAGGAGCCTGTGTTAATATAAGGCAAATATCTTCTTGAAAATCAGAGCAATAAGTGTTACATCTTTTACATTTAAAACACAAGAAATTGCAATTTCTACCACATACATTTTTTCTTCTGCATGAGAATCTGTTTTTGCAAATGTTACCACAACCGTTAAAAGTATTAGGTTCTTTTCTTATTCTATGTTTTTTAATTTCTTTTGAAATTGTGGATGGATCTTTAGATAGAAATTTAGCAATTTCTTTAAATGTCATACCATGATTAAGTGCCTGTTCAATATAATTTCTATCCTCTAAAGTTAAGTGTTTTTGATTTGTATTTTCCATAATAATACCTCCTTGTACCCAAGTAAAGTATTAATATAATTATAGCATGAAATATTCCAAAACTAAATTCTTGTTAATCCATCACTGGAATTTAGTTTTAAATTTAAGGATTTTGATGAAAACAGTCGTATTTTGTTGTAAAAAACGACATTTTGTGATATAAAATATAATAGAATTTTATATATTATGAGGTGTTTATTTAATGGAAGAATTGATGAAAGAGATAAAACAATTTAATGAAGAAAGAGAATGGGATCAATTTCATTCACCAGAAAATTTAGCAAAATCAATATCTATTGAAGCAGGAGAATTATTAGAATGTTTTCAATGGAATAATAATTATGATAAAGATGAAGTATGCGAAGAATTGGCGGACATATTTACTTATTGTATTCAAATGTCTATGAAATTAGGAGTAGATCCAAAAGAAATAATATTTAAAAAGTTAGATAAAACAAGAAAGAAATATCCAGTAGATAAAGCTAAAGG
>CAKUZC010000140.1 GCA_934718145.1 uncultured Eubacteriales bacterium
TTCTCCTTTTTTAATTTGACCTGTTTTTTGGTTTGATAGGAACCATGTCCCTTATTTTGTAATTTACTCTGCATTATATACGGCTCTTTTATTTCTATAACTCAAATATCTATAGGAATACATGGAATATTTCTTGTCGTGTATCTATTTTATATGTTAATATACGCGTATAAGTATATATAAGAGGTTCCAATATGAACCTATATCATTTTTGTTAAATCATGTAATATGAACTCATAAATTCAAGAAAGGAAATTTTTAATTATGAAAAAAGCAATTATTTATCACAAGAACAATATAACTGAAAGACCTGTCTGTTTGGAGCGCGATTTAAAAATATTACGTTTATATGCCAAAGAGCATGACCTAGAGATCGTAGCGGAATTTATAGACAGTAATGTTTCAAAGAAAGCAGACCGTACTTTAGATCAACTACTCACAACAGATTTAGATTATGATGTCGTCTTAATGCGGCATGCTTACTATATCAGTCGCAGCGTGCCTCAGTTCTTGGACTTTAGGAAAAAACTGCTCGATCGAAATGTACACATCATGACACTTGCCGAAGGCGAAATTTAATTATAAAAGGAGACAACTATTATGAAAAAAAATTATAAAACTATGGAAGACCTACATACAAATAAAGATTTATACTTATCGAATCCGAACAGCGGTATGATTACCTGTATTGATGATATTTCAGATATCCCAGCAGATCAAAAGACCGCACTTGTATATTTACGTGTATCAACGACCAAAATCGAACAAAACGAGAGTATTGAGCATCAATATGAGGCGGCTCTCAATTTTTGCCAAAAGCATAATTTGTTTATCACTCATATCCTTTATGAAAAAGAGACTGCAACATCAGATGTCATGAGATCTCAATATTCCATGATTGAGCCACTGATTAAACAATATGGTCAGGACTATCTCGTTACAAAGTGTTCTGACCGCCTATCAAGAAATATAGAAGGCAAGACCCATTTGGATAATTTCATGAAAAACCATAATGTACATTATGCCTACTTCATGGACAATCTCTTTGTTGATATCAATAATCCAGATGTAGAACTGAATGAAAATATGAAAGCACTGATTAATAGCTATTATTCTCAGCAACAAAAGATCAAAGCTAATGAATACTATGTGGGGAAAGCCAGACGGAAAGAACTCACTTCACAAAATGAATGTTTCGGTTATACATTTAATCGCAACACACGGCAAATGGAAATTAATGAAAAAGAAGCTGCTATTGTTAAAAAGATATTTGAAATGTATGTATTTGAAGGAAAAGGGATTACCAAGATCAGCTCTGAACTTGCTTCACTTGGTTTTACTCATGTTTCAAATCAAAAGACACATTCTGCAACTGTCTCGCCTGCTTGGATCGTTAAAGTCTTAAAACGAACGGCTTATATCGGTGATATGACTTTCAACCACAGGAAAACAGTAAAACAGTCTGGCCCAATGGGCGTTAGTAAAAGAGTCCCTCGTTCCCCTGACGAATATATCCATGCTAAAGTACCAGCCATTGTCAGCAAAGAAATGTTTGATTTAGCACAGGAAATATTAGCAGAACGTACACAGGCAAATAATTCCACTAATAGAGAACGGGGAGGCTATTTCAAGGGAAAACATCTTTTTGCTGGTCTTGTTTTTTGTGAATGTGGTTCATCATTTGCTTATAAAAAAGATTATCGAGATCCAGAAAAGAAATATTATTTCTGTAGTCATAATGCACGGCACAAAAAAGGAATCTGCAACAACACTTCTCATTACAAGATACTGGAAAAAGACTTAGAAGCTATTGTCCTGTCTGCTTTAAATGAATGGAAACAAATGCGTTCTGATGCCACTTCAGATATTTTAGAAACATTAAAGAAAAATTTGAAAGATGCTCAACCAGATACTTCTGATTTAGCACTTTATACTAACCAAAAAGAAGAACTTGATAAACAAGCCGAAAATCTATTGACCATGCTCATTAGTTGTGAAAAAGAGTCTTTACGTTCACGGTATGAAGCAAGATTAGCCAGCATAGATGAACAGATTTCTATTCTGAATGAAAAAATAAAATTGGAAGAACACAACATTACGGTTTCTAATGCCAAAGAAGATCGGCTGAATGAAATTATTAAAACTTTAGATGAATTTACCGAAATAAAAGTTCTCACCCGAGAAGTCATCTTAAAACACATTGAGAAAATTATTATTCATTATGACGGAACAATTGATATTTATATGAAATACACATCTAGCAATGCAAAAATGCCCCTCTTTAATAAAAAAGAGGGGTTACGCTTATCCCCTGTGGTTAAAATTGAAACACTTGATGACCGGTATTAAGCGCCTGCAGCATATCAATTGCTTCGGCTCCGCGAACTTCCCCGACAATAATGCGATTAGGTCTCATCCGAAGCGCCGTCCGAATTAATTCGCGTATAGTAATCTCACCTGTTCCCTCAAGATTGGCGCATCTCGC
>CAKUZC010000141.1 GCA_934718145.1 uncultured Eubacteriales bacterium
CTCTCAACCTTCAATGTGCAGAAATACAGAAGCAGAAACAATTAAAAATGATGCTGAAGCTGAATCTGAGCCTAAAGATAAATAAGGTTTTTAAGTTGGGAGAGAAACTACATGATAATTACCAAAATAGAAAAAAGTAAAAAGGGTAATATTTTGTTATATGCCGATAATAATTATTTAACGAGTTTGTCTCCTGAAATTTTTTTAAAAAACCAACTTAAAGTGGGAGATTACGTTGATGAAGATGTTTTAAATAAGATTAGTACAGAATATGAACGTTTTAAAGCTAAAGAAAAAGCATTAAGACTTCTTTCATTTAGGATTCATTCAAAAAAAGAGTTGGAGAATAAAATAAAGTTACACTCAACTGAAGATTGTGCTCAGTATGCAGCGGATAAAATGGAAGAATTAGGTCTTTTAAATGATTTGGAATTTTCTAAGGCATATGCAAAAGAAATGTCATCACGTAAATATTACTCTTTGAATCGTATAAAGTATGAGCTTCTTAAAAAAGGTGTCAACAAGTCATTGATTTTGGAAGCTCTTAATGAAGTCGAAATGGATGAAGAACTTAATATTAAAAAATTTATAGAAGTTAAATATCACGGAAAGATAGATGATGAAAAAGTTAAACGCAGAGCTGTAAGCGCTTTGCAAAGGCTTGGTTACAATTGGAGTCAAATAAGTGCTATTGTTAATATGAAAGATTATACAGATTAGAGGAAAATTAAGTGAATTTACCTAACAAATTAACTGTTTTTAGAATAATTTTAGTACCTGTTATAGTGTTTTTTATCATATACGAAAGATTGGAAAACCATTATTTGTATGCATTGATATTTTTTTTAGTAGCTTCTTACACCGACAGGTTGGATGGCTATTTAGCTCGAAAAAATGGTATTGTCACCAACTTTGGTAAGATAATGGATCCTCTTGCAGATAAAATATTAGTTGCTTCATCATTTGTATGTTTTACTGCTACTGGTTTAATTCCAACATGGGCTACAGTTTTGATTATTTGTAGAGAATTCATCGTCACTTCTTTTCGTTTTATGATTTTAGAAGACAGCGATAAAATTATTTCCGCAAATATGTGGGGAAAAGTTAAAACAGTAACTCAAATGTTGACATTAATATTTATTTTAATTACTCAATCTTTTCCAGGGTTTTTTAATTTTTTAATATTTACAATTTTTCAAGATGTCCTCGTATGGGCATCAGCTATTCTTTCTTTAGTATCAGGCGCTATTTACATATTGAAGAATTATAAGTACATAAAAGTAGATTGAAATTTTTTGTTTGGGAGAAATGTAAAATGGAGCTTTATAATACGCTTACACGTAAAAAGGAAAAATTTGTTCCGATTTGTGACGGAGAAGTTAAAATATATTCTTGTGGTCCTACTGTTTATAATTATATTCATGTAGGTAATGCTCGTCCGTTGTGTGTTTTTGATGTTTTAAGAAAGTATTTTGAGTATTTAGGTTATAAAGTTACATTTGTACAAAATTTTACAGATGTTGATGATAAGATAATAAAAAAAGCAATTGAAGAAAACAGTGATTTTGTTACCGTTTCTCAGAAATATATTGAGGAATATGAAAAAGACGCTGAGGGTCTTAATATAAAAAAAGCAACTTTTCATCCTAAGGCAACGGAAAATATAAGTGAAATAATTAAAATAATAAATGATTTGATTGATAAAGGATATGCTTATTCTTTAAAAAATGGAGATGTGTATTTTAGAACTCGTAAATTTAATGAATACGGAAAACTTTCTCACCAGACTGTAGATGATTTACTTTCAGGTGCAAGAATTCAAGTAGATGAAACTAAAGAAGATCCGCTGGACTTTGCTCTTTGGAAGTCTGTAAAACCCGGAGAGCCGTATTGGGATAGTCCGTGGGGCAAAGGGCGTCCGGGGTGGCACATTGAGTGTTCTGCAATGGCTGGAAAATATTTAGGTAAAACGATTGATATTCATTGTGGAGGTCAAGATTTAATATTTCCGCATCATGAAAATGAAATAGCACAGAGTGAGTGTTGCAACGGAGTTAGGTTTGCAAATTATTGGATTCATAATGGATATATCAATATTAACAGTCAGAAGATGTCTAAATCTTTGGGTAATTTCTTCACTGTCAGAGAAATTTCTGAGAAATATGGTTATGAACCCATTAGGTATCTTATGATATCTTCTCATTACCGCAATCCTATAAATTTCAGTGAAGATATAATTATTCAGTGCAAAGCTTCATTGGAAAGGCTTCATACTTTCAAGAAAAACCTTGAATTTGCATTCCAAAATTGTTTACAAGAAGAAAATAATTCAAAAAAAATAAGTAATAAACTAGATGAGTACAGAAAAAAATTCGAAAATTTTATGAACGATGATCTCAATACTG
>CAKUZC010000142.1 GCA_934718145.1 uncultured Eubacteriales bacterium
TCAAACCTTAATTGATATATTGGCTTCTAAAGAGGTCAAAGCTACCTTCTTTTTAGTTGGATTCTGGGCTGAAAAATATCCTGAATCCGTAAAAGCAATTTTTGACGCCGGACATGACGTGGGAAATCATTCTGATACTCATCCTCATCTTCCAAAACTCGAAAAAGAAAAAGTTCTTGCTCAAATAGAAGATTGCAATAAAAAAATAGAAGCAGCAGGAGCACCCCGACCAATATTATTCAGACCACCTTACGGGGATTACAACAATTGTGTCGTAGAAAGCACCAACGAACTCAAAATGCATTGTATTCAATGGGATGTTGACAGTCTCGATTGGAAAGACCCGACTCCCGATGATATGGTAAAACGTATAAAAAGCAAAATTAAACCCGGTTCAATAATACTCATGCACAACGGAGCTAAAAATACTCCTGAAGCACTTCCCAGAATAATTGACGCCATTAAAGATGAAGGATACAAAATAATTCCCATATCCGAAATAATCTATAAGGAAAATTATTCAATGGACAGCCAAGGCAAACAAATGTGCAATAAATAAAAATATGAGGTAATAAAAATCGATTCTTATGAATAAATTTTACTACCAAACTAAATTCATTAATTTGCAAAACAAGGAGAGGTCAAAATGAATTACGACGTAAATAGTGAAAGTATATCAATCAGAAATCCGGAATTTGAAGGCTGCCATGAAATACCACTGGACATAGATTTTTCTCTTCCGGATTATTGCCCTGACATTCAGAGAATATTAAAGTGTCAAGTATGTCCAAACATAACTGTGAGAAACATTTCCGGAGACAGACTTAACATCGAAGGTATTGCCAATATAAGAGTTATTTATTTGAGTGCAGAAAACATGAATATTCGATGCTGTGAAAATTCTGTTCCCTTTTCGGCTTCAATAGATATAAAAAGTACTCCCGAAAATGCCATTGCCCTAACTAACGCACGCACAGAATATATGAATTGTCGAGCAGTAAGTCCCAGAAAAATAGACATACATGGTGCGCTATCAATCTGTGCAAAAATTTATACAAAGTCAATTAAAGAGATTACTTCTTCTATAAGCGGAAAAGATATCGAACAAAAAATTGAAAATACTCAATGCAGCAGTCTAACAAGTCTTGGTCAACAACAATTTTCAGTCAATGAAGTTTTAGAATTTAATGAAAATATGGCTAATCCGGAAATGATAATACGTTCAGATGTGGATTTAATATTAAACGACTATAAAACAATGCCAAATAAGATTGTTGTCAAAGGACACGCACTTATAAAAGTTCTTTACATAGGAGATATTTCTTCCGGAAAAACCGATAGAGCGGAATTTACAATTCCTATAAGTCAAATCGTAGATGTGCCGGGTTCAGACGAAAACGGAAAATTTGTAATAATCGGAGAAGTTTTAAGTCATGACGAACAAATCCGTTCAGAAGGAGAAAAATCAACAATATCCACAGATATTAAAATTTCAGCAACAGTCATGGCTTATGAAGATAAAGAAATAGGAATTGTCTCTGACGTTTATTCAACAGATTACGAACTAAATACCGAACTTTCAGAAATGAATTTTAAAAAACTTTTCGGAACATTTTCAAATAATATAAGTCACAAAGATTCTATTCGTCTTTCAGGAAACAATATTTCTGAAATAACAGATATTTGGAGCGACTCTTATTCACTCACTCCAACAGTGTCTGAAGGGAATAATATATTTAAAGGTAAAATAAATGTTTGTATTCTTGCTCTGGATTCCGACAAAGTCCCCTTTTATATAGAAAGAATTATTGAGTTTAGTCATCCAAATTCATCAGACGAAATGCCTCCCGATTCAGAATTTGAATCTCATCCAGTTATTACATCAATTGGATACAGTATTCCAAACTCAAACACAATAGAATTGAAAATTGATTTTGACATTTTTGGAGCAATATACATCCCTCAAAATAGAAAAATGGTCATCAGCGCAAAAACCGATGAATCCGCTCAACCGATAAAAAAAGGTGATGCTTCACTTGTAGTATATTACACAGAAAACGGTGAAACTCTTTGGGATATCGCAAGAAAATATCATACATGTGTAAATGCAATTAAGCAAGAAAATGATATTTCGGAAGAAAATCCATTACAAAAAAGAATGATACTTATTCCCATAAAAAAGTGAAAAATATTCAATTACCTAAACAATTTCTTATATTTCGGGAGGAAAAAAAGTGGAAGAACGTAATATTTACAAGGATATATCCGAAAGAACCGGTGGTGATATATACATAGGTGTTGTAGGACCTGTTCGAACCGGAAAGTCAACATT
>CAKUZC010000143.1 GCA_934718145.1 uncultured Eubacteriales bacterium
AAAATCTTATACCGCAAAAAAATTAAATTACGTTCGTAAGCTTAATTTTATAAAATTTATTGTGAAGATATGAAACACCCAAACCTACAATTATTCCTCCGAAAACTCCCATCTGAAGCGACTCTATCCCACATACAGAACTTAGGCTTCCTTCTATCATTGCATTTTTTTCAAGCATTCCGGAAAGCTCCAGCAAAGAATGAATAGTCTCATGCATCACAAAAAATGCTATTGCAGACGAAAGTGCAGCTGCTCCTTTTTCTTGTTTGGCCATACCCAAGGCTATTCCTATAGCAAATATGATTGGTAAATTTGCAAATATTATATCTCCTGTATTTTTCATGACAACAAGAACAAAATTCAAAAACGTACCGTTACCCAGCAACCAGTCCATACCGTAATAATCTATCATCTGTGGATTTGAAAACGATGCACCTATACCAAGTAACAGCCCGGCTACCGGCAAAAGAGCAATGGGAAACATAAAAGATTGACCAACGCGTTGAAGCAAACTGAACGTGATGTTCTTTTTATTCAAATTAATCACTGCTTTCATGATTTTAATAACTAATTATTACTCTTAGTATATGAAATCACCGAAGTTTTACCTGCCTGTGCATCTCCGAGAACATACTCCATATTTTCAATAGCGTCCATATTTGTAATTAAAACGGCCGTATATGTAGAATATCCGCTCTGTTCAATAAGATTTATATCCGCTTCACCTATAGGTTCTCCGGCTTTAACTTTTTGACCTGCTTTGACAAAATACTTAAAACCTCTTCCCTTCATACCTATAGTGTCAACGCCAACGTGAATTAAAATATTAAGACCATCGTCGGATTTTATACAGTAAACGTGTCCTGCGTCAGCAAGCTGCATAATTTCTCCATTTACCGGAGACACAATAATATTTTCTTGAGGAATTACAGCAATACCATCTCCCAATATTCTTTCAGAAAATACTTCATCGGGAATTTCTCTAACAGTGGTAATTCTTCCTGTTTGAGGGGAAACAATAAATCCTTTATCTTTAATTTTAAACCCACGTTTTAAACTACTTTTTAAAAAATCGAACAAAAAACACATCTCCCTAAAAATTTATAAAACTAAAATCTTAAAAATAATCTTTTATTTTAGCTGTATCGGTCTCTATAACTTTTTTCCTTATACTGAGTACTGATGAAGGAGAAACCGAAAGTTCATCAATTCCCATAGATAAAAACAATCCTGTAAGAGATTCATCGGAAGCTAATTCTCCGCAAATACCTACCCACTTTCCCTTTTTATGTGCATTTTCAACTACCGTTTTTATAAGTCTTAGCACGGCCTTATGGTGAGGATCGGATAATTTTCCAACTCTGCTATTTTGTCTGTCGATTGCCAAAGTGTATTGAGTAAGATCATTAGTACCTATACTGAAAAAATCAACAAATTCAGCTAATTCATCACTGATAACAGCAGCTGCCGGAGTTTCTATCATAATTCCCAAAGGAACATCAGGAGAAAAATCTAATTTATTCTCAACAAGACCTTTTTTTACATCTTCGACATATTTTTTAATAGCTTTGACTTCTTCAGATGATATAATCATTGGGAACATTATACAGACATTTCCAAATGCCGAAGCTCTATAAATAGCTCTGATCTGAGTTGTAAATATATCGGGATTATCCAAACACACTCTTATACCACGATATCCCAATGCCGGATTTTTTTCAGACGGGAAATTAAAATAATCTACACGTTTATCTGAACCTATATCCAGAGTTCTTATTATAACTCTTTTATCACCCATTTTTTGAACTATATTTTTGTAAATATTAAACTGCTCTTCTTCATCAGGACAAGAATCTCTATTCATGTACAAAAATTCACTACGAAATAGTCCTATTCCTCCCGAATCATTTTCTAAAACGTCTTCAATTTCACTGGGATTATTAAGATTTGCATAAATATCTACTTTCCGTCCGTCGATTGTAACGTTTTCCTTTCCCTTCAGATATTTCAGAAGCTCATATCTTTTGTCGGTCTCTTCTTTCTTTTTTGATAGTCGCTTCTCAGTTTCCTCATCGGGATCTATATAAACATTTCCGGAAAAACTGTCTATTATAACTTTTTTACCATCATATTCCGGATTAATCGTTTTGTTTAAATTAACTACAGTAGGAATTTTTAATACTTTAGATATTATAGCAGCGTGTGAATATTCTGAACCTTTAGAGAG
>CAKUZC010000144.1 GCA_934718145.1 uncultured Eubacteriales bacterium
GAAACGGTGGTTTCTCTATTACATACGTTACCCATAGTCACTCCGAATTGTTTAAAAACATCAAATAATTTGGAGGTTAGCGGTTGTGAAAAATCATCGTAACGATATAAAAAATGAAATAGCTTATTTTTATAAAGTAATAAAAAATATGGATTCAAAGGATAATATTAAAAATTCCAAAATAAGAGAACATGAAATTTCTCTTCAAGAAATTGTATATGATAATTTTTCGGACGATTTTGATGTGGACAAGCAGTTGTTTGAAAAGAATTTACTTGGGTGGATTGAACTTGTTGAGAATAAAAATTTACATAAAGCATTAAAAAGTTTGAAAATCGAAGACCAAATATTTATCAGCTACATAGTTAAAGAGTGCAAAACTCAAAGAGAATTAGCCAAAATATATGGCATTGCACAAAAGAATATCTGCAAGAAATTTGAGCGTTTAATAAAAAAAATAAAAAAATTTTTAAAATAGGGTATCAAAAACAGTCCGAAAACACTCTTTATATAAGTGGAGGAATAATTATACTCTTCCGAGATCGTTGACAATTGAATAAAAAATCTTAGCAACAATTAAAGCTACTCCCACTCAGTCACAGTCCGAGCGTGATAAGAACCTCACCTACTTACGCAATCGAAGATTGCTTGTAGGTGCCGAGAACCTTGTTGTTCTACAATAAAACCGTCGCAGGCAATGAGGGTGGTCCCACAGGTTGTGGGAACGTGAAATTCGTGTGCCTTCGTTTTCATTAACACGGAGGGCTAAGATAGTATAAATTTTTAAGGAGATTTTCAAATGACAAATTCATTTAACGTAGTATCTTTCCCGACCAAAACTAAAATGCAAATCGGGAAAACAACTTATTTAATTAATTCATATTTTGATAAATCAGGCGAAAGCTTAAAAGAAAAAATAAAAAATTTATTGATTTCAGAGGTTCAAAGGAAATCCGAACAAACAGCTACGTAAAGCCAAAAAATGCGATATAATAAAATAGTAAACATTGTTTTTGGCTGTTAAATCGAAAGGAGAAAGGCTAATTGAAACAGTCAAATAAAACAAACAATATTTTACAAAGCGATAAAATAACAGCTTTATATTTAAGATTATCGCGTGATGATGATTTAGAAGGTGAAAGCAACAGTATTTCAAATCAGAAAACACTTCTTACAAATTATGCAAAGGAACACGGTTTTAGAAATGTAAAAATTTTTATTGATGACGGAATTTCAGGAGTTACATTTAATAGACAGGGCTTCAAAGATATGTTTAAATTAATTGAAGCCGACCAAGTGGGTACTTTAATAGTAAAGGATATGTCAAGGCTTGGAAGAAATTATATTGAAGTCGGTAAACTTACAGAATCAATATTACCATTGCACGATGTCAGGCTTATAGCAGTAAATGACGGAGTTGACAGCGACAAAGGCGAAGATGATTTTACTCCATTTAGAAACATTATGAACGAATGGTACGCAAAAGACATGAGCCGAAAAATGCGGTCAGCACTTAAAATTAAAAATAGTCAGGGATATGCAATCGGACACGCTCCGCTCGGTTATAAAAAAGACCCAGACAATCCTAAGCGTTGGATTATAGATGAAGAAGGAGCGGAGATTATAAGAAAAATTTATAATCTTAGACTTAAAGGAGAAAGCACGGTAAAAATATCAAAGATTTTAAAAAATGAAAAAATCCTCATACCGTCCATGTATGCTTATAAAAAAGGTTACAGAAAACCGGCAATTAAAACTCCCCGAAATGAATATCTTTGGACCGTTGAAATGGTAAGAAAAATTCTTTCAAATCAATCTTATGTTGGAGATGTAGTGAATTTTAAGACGTATAGCAAATCATTTAAACTTAAAAAACGCATTGAAAATGATAAGGAAAATTGGCAAATACACAAAGACGTGCACGAACCAATTATAAGCCGTGATAAATTTGAAGTAGTGCAAAAGAGCTTTGGAGATACGAAATATCGTAAGCCAAAGCATATCGAAAAAAATATGTTTTCAGGCTTTCTAAAATGCTCAGATTGCGGGGCAAACCTAAATTACAAATATACTCACGATAACCCTGATAATCATTATTTCTCGTGCAGAAACAGCAGAGCTGGAAACGGACTTTGTAAGAAAACGCACCACATAAGAGTTGATGTTATTACAAACTTAATAAAAAATGACATTGCCAACATAGTAAAGTTTGCAAATGAATTTGA
>CAKUZC010000145.1 GCA_934718145.1 uncultured Eubacteriales bacterium
TTTCCGGAACACTGACCGGCATAGATTACTTTGCCATTTTTTATGGTATATACAGAATAATCTACAATAACTCCACGATTACTTGATACAATCAGATCAGGGGTTCCATTTCTGTCAATATCCATTAGATAGAAACATTTTCCGCCAGATTGGAGCAGGATCTTTTCATATAAGAATCTTTGATCTTTTACTTTAACCTGACATTTCAATTTTTTAGAGCCGATTTTGGCTATAATTGTTGCGGTGCCTGTTTTCTTTGCTTTTACTTTTCCGGAAGAAACAGATGCAACTTTACTGTCAGTGCTTGACCAGATAACTTTTTTGTTTGTTCCGCTTACCTTGAGCTGATAAACACCACCAATATTCATTGTCAGTTTAGTTTTATTCAGTTTTACAGAAGCTGCCTGAGCAGTACACGGAAGCATTACTAGAGAAATAACCATTAGTACTGCGATAACAAATGAGAAGTGTTTTTTTAATAGTTTTTTCATTAACTTTCCTCCGAACAATTGCTGTCAGTCGCTAGTTGGTGCACAAACCCATGTGAAGCCCGTTACGATACCATTTTTTTCAATCAAAGTAATGCATGATGCATTTGAATTTCCAAATTCGAGAGGGTTGTTAAATGTTCTTAAACCGTTACTACGAAGAACAGAATCTGCTTCAGCATGTGTCATCCCAATCTGCATGCCTGCAATTCCAACACCATAATTCCCATTATTTTTAATGTACCAGTAATTTTGATTTTTGGAATATACAGGATGATCATTATTGCCGATGATCATTCCATTTCCAGCTGCATAGAATGCAGGATATCGATGATTATATTTTTTTGTCATGCCTCCTATTTTTTTTATGAGAGCAGGAAATCTTTTTTCAAAAGCTGAAGCAGAAGATTTACGATATTCCATGAGATCCAGCACTTTAATGGATACTCCGGCATATTTGGTAAAAGAACTGTAAACATTTTCATTGGTAGAAGTTTTATAAGCACGTACTTTATAATAATATCGTCCAGCTTTAAGTTTAGTATTGGTATAACTGGTAGTAGAATTATTTTTTATAGTTTTAATTTTGCTGTAATTTCCTTTTGCAGAATTGGCACGCCAGATTTCATACCCGGATGCATTAGAAACTTTAGACCATTTAATGGAAACACTTGCTTTTTTTGAAGCAGTAACTTTAATATTTGCAGGTGTTTTAACCGCAGCGGCCTGTATCTGGGTGCATGCAAGAAGCATCACCAGAATACTTGTGATTACGAGAAACCATTTCTTTTTCTTCATACCCATATCCTCCTGATAAATAATTTTTTTGAAGAAATTAAAAGATAATTCAATTTTATCATAAGAAATAGAAAATATATGTTAGGCACAAAAATTAGACAGAAAATCATGTTGATTTTTTGTCTAATTTTTGTGCCTAAAGAATATAGAAAACAGAATAGTAGTATACTTGATGTATAAAAAATTTAGGTATCAAAAATTGACGGGTTAAAAGAAAAATAACAACATGGGTGACTTTGACTGCCTGATAAAATTAGAAGAGAGGGATAAGAATATGAAAAAAGTAATGAAAAATGTATTATTATGGTGCATGATTTTATTTATAGCTATTACATTTCAGCCAGTTTCGACAAATGCGGCTGTTAAAAAATCAAATTTAAAAGCACCTATAGTATACAACTGGAAAAAAACATGGGATGGAAGTTGGAATACACCACCATCAAATGGAGTGGAGTATACAGTTAAATGGAAGAAAGTTGCAGGAGCATCTGGCTACCAGATAAAGGTCTTTTATAAAGAAGAAGGAAGATGGAGATCATATTATAGATGTGTTCATACGAAAAAATGTTCTTATTCAGAAGCAGGTTCCACAATTGAGAAGACCAAAATCAGGGTTAGGGCCTATAAGATTGCAAATGGAAAAAAACAGTATGGACCATGGTCGAAAACAAAAGTGTCATCAAGGTGGTATTAGAATTGATAAATAATATCGGGAGATAAGGCACTAAAAAGTTTTGCTACAGGCAGAAAAAGCACATCAGAATCCCCAAAAACTATATGTATATATGAATTGTGTATTGGATGAATTCGAAAAAAGGGAGTTTTTCCTAAAAAGGAAGTGGAAGACTAAAAAACTGTTTCCATGGTCACAAGATTTTACGGAATATTGTTGGGCTATAGCAGTCC
>CAKUZC010000146.1 GCA_934718145.1 uncultured Eubacteriales bacterium
TACCAAAATGTGTACTTTTTGGTAAGCGTAATTTTATCTTTCTGAAAGTATATCTAACATTGGAAAATAGGCTGTTTTATGGTAAGATGAAGTAGAAAATAAAAAGGTGAACATTTTACAGAAAAGTACACCTTCATGTAAAACACCCACCTTACAATAATTTAGCTTTTTCGTATATTTCCGCACGATATCGGAATGTCGATAAAGGCATTCCACATTCTTTTGCAGCTTTAGTTCCTGTTATCTTTCCATTCTTCCATCGTTGATAAACATCATGAAAATTATCCGGTAGCACACTTGGTGGTCTTCCAAAACGAACTCCCCTGGCTTTAGCAGCTGCAATTCCCTCTGCTTGGCGTTGCCTGATATTTGTTCTTTCATTTTCTGCTACAAAAGAAAGCACCTGAAGAACAATATCACTTAAAAATGTCCCCATTAAATCTTTTCCTCTTCGTGTATCCAATAAAGGCATATCCAAAACTACAATATCAATACCTTTATCCTTGGTTAATATTCTCCACTGTTCAAGTATCTCAGCATAATTTCGTCCAAGCCTGTCTATACTCTTTATATATAACAAATCATCTTTTTTTAATCGTCGAACCATTTTTTTATAATTTGGTCGTTGAAAATCCTTTCCAGATTGTTTATCAACAAAGATATTCTTTTCCGGAATGGCTAATTCTTTTAGTGCAATCAACTGACGATCTTCATTCTGATCTCTACTGCTTACCCGTATATATCCAAATATATTTCCCATCATCTTTCCTTTCTATGAATCACCAATTCTTTTATAAATAAAAAACTGCCTCTCAAAAGAAAGACAGTTCCTTACACGCGTGAGATATTCACACATCATATTTAATTTACAATCGTACCAGCTTTTACACCAGCTTTTTCTTTTTAATTTTTTATGAAAGTTCAGCTACAATCATTTTTATCATTTTCTTTAGTTTCAGTCCATCTTTTAATCCTAACCAATAGAAAAACTCTTCTGTCTCCGCTCCGCTGTTAAATATCTGGTCACAATACTTTGTAATCACTTCTTCCTGCTCTGGTGAAAGTGTAGCAATCACTTTTTTATATGCATCTTCAACTTCATCTGGTTCTGTCACAGAAGGCTGGCTCAGTTTTCAGTCCGCATATGCTTTTCCCATATGTTCGGTTATGGTCAGATTAATAAATTCTTCAATCTCTTTTGTCATTTTCATTCGTTGATCCCATTCCTTTCACATACTTTACTCTGTTAATGCGTCTAGCATAACTTGAATTGCTTCTCTCAACATCAATCCATCTCTTAAGCCCATAGAGAGCTGTCAGCTTGTTATTTCGCTATGCCACGCTTTCCACCTCCTTCCTGCGAAAATGCCTGCAAATACAGACAAATAAGCGTTTCTTCGCAACTTCTGTTTATGAAGCAACGTTTGTTTCTCTGTAATTTATATATTAACAAAACCTGTTAGCCATCACATAACAGACAACACTTATAAAAGAACTGCTATCTTATTTGACTTTACTGATAACCTGCCATCATCAGACACAAGGCAGTCACCCCTTGCATGACGGTCATTGCTGACCGTTTCGGCTTATATTTCTGAAATTGTATCTTCTACTTCCTCTAAATTTGAATACGCTTCATCAATACTATCTATGTATTCCTGCATTTGATCACCACGTTCACCATATTGGAAACTTTCAGGAAGATTATCAAAGGCTTCCTGTTCTTCGTCTTTGACTTCTTCTAAAATATCCTTTAAGCTATCCAAAAAGCTGAAAGAACTTGCACATATAGAATCAGCACCTACAGGTGACGTTCAGCTTTAACGGTTACGGTTGGTTACGGTTACACTTAAAATCTATATCTTATATATTTTACTTTTAAATACTTTATTTTTTTTACTCATATAAGCGTTATATAAAGAACTTGCCCTTGTCGCGTGAGCGGTGGATGTGCGCCTTCTGAAGGTCGGACGCCATCTCCGACACGTACGCCCGGTCGAGGCCGTACACGTCGAGGGCGGAATCCGCAGAAGGCCGCTCCTCCGGTTCTGCCGGTTCTGCCGGTTCTGCCGGTTCGGCCGGTTCGGCCGTCTCGGGCACGTCGGGAAGGACCTCCGGTGCCGGGGCATCCTGCTCGGGTGCCTCAAGCCCGCGCTGCTTCGCCTCGAAGTACGCC
>CAKUZC010000147.1 GCA_934718145.1 uncultured Eubacteriales bacterium
AAATTATTTCATAGATGTTTATAAATCGTAAAAGGTCAATTCATAAGCTTTTTGCATACAGAAAGGCAATCTTTTGTCTCTAAAGAAGTATTATTGAAAATACTTTTTGAGGAGAGAAAAATATGTGTAATAAAAATGTCCTAAATAAGCGTGAAATATATCTAGGGTGTAAAAACGGTACATTTGTCGTTAAACAAGGTTATGTCTTGAAAGAAGCTTTAATACCCAAAGTTAAAAACCAAAATTTAACGCGTAGAGAGTATATGCTTAGATCTATATTTGCAATATATAAATCCCTATATGACGTAGTAAAAAATGATGTAGCCAGAGCATATAACCTTACAAATAAGGCAAAAGAAGATATTGAATTTTTAGAAATTCAAAATAAATACAATAATTTTAAAATAAATGTACTTCAACACGAGATAAAAATAGTATCCGAAAATATGTGTCATGAACTTTCATACTTCTTAGGTAAAATTTCACAAAATACCTATGAAAAAGTTTACGAATCCATAGTTGATATTTTATCCGAAAACAGTGAAGCAGCGGAAATATTGCCAGTTGAAGATTTGGAAACTCTCGAACTTTATGATAAAATCAATATATGGATTGAAGATTTTAAATCTTGGCTTCTGGATAATGTAAATGATTCCTTTGAAAATTTACTTTTAGAAAACAAAAGCTTCGTTCAAAAAGGATTATCTAATGATATTTTTGAAGATATAAAAAACACTTTTGAGAAAGCTAAAGGCAAAGTAGAGTCCATTATCAGAGATACTATTTTAAATACATGGACCATAGCAGAAAAAACAGCTTTTAAGGTTCAAAGAATAGAATCTTATCAGATAGTTTTTTCGAGTCATCCGAATGCTTGTGAAGAGTGTGAAAGCATGGCAGATGAGCATTTTAACATAGCCGATTTAAAAATTGGAGCAACCGCTCCGCCTTTTCATCCGCATTGTGGTTGTAGAATGATACCTTATAAAAGAGCAGAAAAAGAAGGTAGCTTACGTGAACAAGTTTTTATCTCAGCAAATGTAGCATTCGAATTTTTAGCTCAAATAGGCCCTACTGAAGAGTTGTTCCCGCCTTTTTATGATTTTGTAAAATCAGCTATTTCTGCAGCCGGAAATTATTATTTACAAAATCAAGGTTGGACTATAGCAAAAGAACTTTTTAATTGGGGAATGTATGGAAAAGGAATGGGTTTGCCAAATAGAGTAAAAAATATGTTAATAGAGGAACTTAAAAACTCTAATATACTCAAAGAAAAAATAAGAGAATATACAAAAAATGGTCAAGATTTTGATCTACAAGAAACTTCTATTGAGTTTAAGCCAAACGAAGCTAACCTTCATTATTCTATACAAAACGCTTATTTATGGCTTGAAGGTAAAAAGTTGGATGAACAAGGCAAATGGCAAATATACGTTAAATTAAAAGATCAATATGATTTTACTCAATTTCGTAATAGTTTGGCATTTACAGATTTAGCTAATAATTTGGGAGAGGCTATGCAGAGAAACGGTATGATGACAGAATTCACCACGGAAGTAGAATTTACACATATATTTGAGGGGTTATGAATGAATTTTTTAAAAGCAGGTATTTTAAAAACTATATTAATATTATTACTGATTATAGGTGGAGGTATATTTATTATTTCATTGCCGAAGATTTTTGGAACTATGCTAGTAAATACAATTGATTGGCTTACAGGCGGTACTGAACCCAAGTATGATGAAAGTGGGAAAATGATATATGACGACGGGCGTAAAACGATTGAATCATTTGGAGCCAGAAAAGAATTTGCGATTTTAAGGTTTTCACTTGAAAAAGATAAACAAACAGTATTTAAAAAAGCCAGGTGGAGTTTGTATGAGAGAGATAATAATAAGTCTATTGAGAAGGATGTTAACGATTATAAAAAAATTT
This sequence comes from uncultured Eubacteriales bacterium, assembly GCA_934718145.1. Lineage (GTDB taxonomy): Bacteria > Bacillota > Clostridia > Oscillospirales > Acutalibacteraceae > UMGS1491. The sequence continues at coordinate 1,939 of CAKUZC010000147.1, forward strand.
CCCCGTTTGTATATGTTGTAGGTTTTGAGAAAGGTTATACAAGATTAGACTATGAAACGGGCGAAGTTATCCAAAGCGAAGATATAGATAGTTTTGGCGAAGAAGACAGAAAAATTTTTAGATCTCTCGAGGAAGGCGAAGGATTTATAAAAAAATAAAATAAAACTATTAGAAATTTTT
>CAKUZC010000148.1 GCA_934718145.1 uncultured Eubacteriales bacterium
AAGAGCAGAGCTTAACACGTTGTTGTGCAAACTCTGCTTTTTAAAATTTAGGCATTATAAATATGTCCTGTTTAAGGTCGGAATATTATTTGTGATTTGATTTGATACAAGACAAAAAACTATTTATACAACTCAAAAATCCCCTTTTTACAAGTGTTTACATCTAAATTATTTCAGGTTACGCACTTTCTGACATTTTTAATTTAAAAAAATAGCCAACCTATGTGATAAAAACTTAGATATTGGCTATTAATTAGATTTTATAGGTACAAATTAAAAATATTTGTCATTGTATGAATGGCGGTTTTTCGGAGAATTTCTATTAATGTGTTTATATATGGAGGTATTTGAAATTAAATGCAAAAATGGACATAAAAAAACGACCACTTAGGGTCGTAGTATTAGTGATAGTAGATTTTAAATTAACTTAATTAACAGAATAAACGGGCAATACTTGGAAACCACAGTGCTGCTCTTATTTTTTATATTAATATATAGGTTTAAATAATAATCATTAAAGTATCTAATTTTTAACGCAGATTTACTTGAATATTTTTATTTCTAATATATAATTATTTATATTCAAAAAACACGAAAAGCATACAAGACTTTTCTTTCAAACTTTGAAAAGGGGGTAAGATTAAATTGTTGTGATTACTTATTTTGTACTTAAGGAAACTAAGTTTTAAAGAGGAGATGACGTTATGAAAAATACGATAGCAAAAAAGTTTATTACAATGTTTTTTATGTTATTTATGACACTTTCATTTATTCCGACAAGAACATTTGCAGCAACAGAAATTGGTGAAGCAAATATAGGTAGTGTCAAATTTGATTATGCAGCAGGAGATGTACCAAAAGCATCTGCTAATATAACTTATGATGAAGCCGGTAATTATAATAACTATGAAATAGAATATGAATATTGGATGGAAAAGGAAACAAATAAGTGGTGGTTTTCCGATGGGCATAAAACTGAAAATGAAAAACTGACTACTTTTGAAGATGGTAAAACTTATTCGTATGGTATTTATTTAAAAGCTAAAGAAGGATATACATTTGCAGATAATGTGGAAGTTTATGTGAACGATAAAAAAGAATTGGGATCACTTGATGACACTAAAACAAGAATGATGCTTCTTGCAATAAAAACAATTAAACCTGTACCAAGAAAAGCTGTCGAACTTATAGAGATAACTGGTGTAACAACTAAATTTAATGTTGGAGATGCACCGAAATTTACTGGCAAAGTTGCTGACAATGCATTATATGAAATCGATTACGAAGGTTGGGCAGGTGATAATGAAATTATAACAACTTCAGAATATTGGAATAATCGTTTTAAAGATTGGGGAAACGCCCCTCTTACATCATTTAAAGCAAATACAAAATATACTTATAATATATATGTAAAATTAACAGATGAAGCAGTAAAAAATGGCTATTATTTTGATAAAGATAAAACAAAATTAAGTATAAATGGAGAATTTATAAACATAGATTCAAAATATGTTAGCATTGATGAGGGAAATCCTACTGTGGCCTCTTTTGGTGATGTCCTAACTATGACACCAACAGAAAACTCACAGGGAACCCCAACAACACCAAGTGAGTCTGAAAAACCATCACAAGAACCAGCTACACCAAGTGAGCCTGAAAAATCATCACAAGAACCAGCTACATCAACACAAGAAACAGAAAACAAAACAGAACAAACAAATAATCCTAAAACTGGAGACACAAGCAATATTTTCGTGTGGTATTCTTTGTTCGCAGCAAGTGCATTATCAATGCTGGGAATAATCGTTTACAATAAAAAGAAAAAATCTATAGTTTAATTTTAAATAAAAAATCAGGCTCGCTAAATTAGCAAGCCCTCATTTCTCATTAGTGATAACTTTCAAAATATCAAAAAGATAATTACTTCCTCGAGAAATTAAAATACCAGTTAGAATACTACCAATATAGGGGATTGATGATTTAAGACCAAGGTGTTTAGGTAAATCGAGCTTATAAGACACGGACGTAATAATTCCCAATACTAAACTACAAATCATCTGCCACGGCATATTTCCCGAAACAAAAAACTCATTAAAATATGTAACGAT
>CAKUZC010000149.1 GCA_934718145.1 uncultured Eubacteriales bacterium
AAAAGTAACCTTGATACAATTTTGAATATAGACAATACGCATCTTTTGTTTTTTCTCTTTTTATTGTTCCTATGTGAAATGCTATTTCCTTTGTAAGAATCGCCGTATTTACTTATATCGGTTTTACGCATTTTATACTTCCTATCTCTGAATTGTTATTGAAAAAACTTGATTTTTATCAGAGATAAGGATAGCACAAAAAGCATGAATCAGTCAATAATTTAAGGGACATTTTAATTTATATTTTGACAAATTATGAATAAATACTTAATTGAATTTTAAGCCAAACGCTCCACAGCAGTAAATACTTTTGACATTTCATACCATGTTGCATAGTCTACTGTTCCGGTTTGAGAAAGTCCGAAAATCTCCTGAAACTTTTTAACCGAATCAACTGTGTTTTGACCAAAAACTCCATCTACTGCAACTTTATTTATAAGAGGATAATTATTACTTATTGAATTTAATTGCCTTTGGACAGTTCGAACAGCTTCTCCTGTTGAACCCGATTGTAATTCTGTTCCGGGAAAGGATACCGGAATGCCGGTGACTTGAGTTGCAGAGTCTAAATAGATTTCTGTTCCATAATAGTTTCTCAGTATATCCAAATATCCATTTCCGTTTTCTGCAAGATATTTTGATCCCCATTGCGAAAGCCATTCCGGACACGTTACATTTTTTCCGTCACAATATTGTGTAAATAAAGGCTGTTTTATATTAGGTCTTGTTATATAGTTTGTGAATATATCATCAACAACTCTGGAAATTTCTTGAAAAAAATTTCTTTGATACACAAATTTTTGATCATAGGCAGTTGAAGAAGTTACCGTAAAATTTTTTCCCCTGCTTCTATACCATTCAGTGTAAACTCTATTTAAAGTAAACGATATAATAGCTAGTACATTTGCTTTTATACATTCTTCGGGCCACGTGGCATATATTTCACAACTTGCAACATTTTTGATGTAATCTTTATAAGGTATCCAATAGTCGGGAGCAGATGTGTCATCCGGTATACCATCGTGCACTACTATAAATTCCGGAACTACTACATCATCCAAAACAACAAATCCGGTGGAACGAGGTAATTCTTTTACATCATCTTCTGCAATTTTCGGAGGATATTCTCCATATAACGTATGTGGAGGAATTACAAAATTTTGAGAAGATTCAGTATTTAGAGGTTTAGTAAAAAACACATTTTGTTCAGCAATGACATCAGGTAATATTTGCATATTTTTAACAGATATCGTGCCTAGTTGACTGTTTGTAACGTCAATATTGTATTCAGTGTAAGGCATAGGGGAATCCGGATTGAGAGAATAATCCACCGGAGGAGTATTTAGTACTATTGTGTCTGATTGGCCGGATTCATTGGTTATAAGTTCTTCTATTATTTTTTCCGGTCGATTCGATTGCGAAATTCTTATGATAGAGTTTGGTGCGGGCTTACCAATTGTGTTATCGAAAACGCTTATTCTAAGTCTTCCTGTACTCATATATATTCTCACTCCATAATAATAAATTTACTTTTTAATAATTTATGAAATGAGCATTATGAAAATTACGATTAAAAATTTTAATTTTAATGATAGCTGTTTATAATTAAGTGTCCGTTTTCAAGAATAAAACACCAATATTTTCCATACATATCTTTCCCAAGACATAGTTTGCAGTCAATTTTGTTTTCTTTTACTTCTTTTGGAAATGTTTCAGGATTTTTAAATTTATCATAAAAAGCACTTACCAAAAATGGAACTATTAAATTTTTGTATATTTGCCTGTTGACAGGTATTTCTGATGAATATTTTGACTGTTCTGATATTACTTTCTCTGTACGCTCTATCATTAAATTTATAAGTTTTAAAGTTTCTAGATTATCATACCTAGCTTTTATGTACTGTAGTTGATTGAAATAGGGGATAAAATCCCAAGGTTCAACTGCTGAAATGTAGTAATTTTTTGACCATAATATTAAAAAACAAATTGTGATTGACATTTTCTTTTTCAAAAACTGTAACATAAAATCATCTCCTAT
>CAKUZC010000150.1 GCA_934718145.1 uncultured Eubacteriales bacterium
TTGTTAAAGGAATTCGCGAAAAAAAGTGTAGTTGCGGCTGTTTCTCTTTCATTTTTGGGAAATAATATTGCATCCGCTGCTATGGTAACAAAGTATGTAAATAGCGGAGAAGAAATGGTCTCTAAGATGTTCAGTGAACAATTGGATGTTAAAAATATTGTTTTCAGTAGTCCGGAGAAGTTTGCATGCCATTTTACAGGTGGTACTGATGATATAGGTATGGAAAAAGGTGTAGTCCTATCAACCGATACTTGCAGTAGCTTTTTATCAATAACAGACAATTTAGATCCTTCTCTTTGGGCTTCTAATTCTCCTACTCCTGTACATGTTGTGGACAATCCTGAAGCAAGTTCAAAACAAAATTCTGAAAAATCAGAAAACAAAAAGACAGAAATGTCCGGAAGTATAAAAAATTTTAAAGCAGATCCAGACGGTGGTGATGGTAACGACGGTAATCCCGGAGACAACGATGTTTCGAGTCTTATAGGTGGAGTCGAAACTGTTGATGCATCTGTGTTAGAATTCGATATTAACCCTGAAGTTAAAAAAATAATTTCTTTTAAATGTGTTTTTGCCTCAGAAGACGCAGGTCTTGGGGAGATGATGCCGGGTCAAGATTCTCCTGTTCTGATGGCTCATAGCAATGATGCTTTTGGTATTTGGGTAAACGGAGAAAATAAAGCACTTCTTCCCAAAAGTGGTTTACATGTTACGGTTAAAAATATTTTAGAAAATGAAGACTATATTTATAATAAAGAAGAGGATGCGCAACCGAAGCTGCCGCTTAAAACTAAAGTCATGGAATTTAAAACAGAAATCGAACCCAATAAAGATAATCATATAAAATTAGCTATAGCTGATGCTGAACACAGTGAATCACCTTCCGCCGTGTTTTTAAATGCTCAAATGACCGATGCTCCTGTTGTTCCTCCGGAAGAAGTACCGGAAGTAACTAAAACACCTGAAAAACCGGAAGAAGTCCCCGAAAACCCAAAAACATCAGATATAAATTTAACGATTATAGCAATGTCAACTTTAGCTTCTGTATCGGGATTAGTAGTACTTGTTAATAAATATAGAAAAATTAACGAAAAAGCTTAGTATACAAGGTGATTTAAAATGAAGAAAAACAAAGTTAAGCAACATGGTATAAAGATGGTTTACCTAGCGCTTGCTTTGTTTTTTCTATGCGTGATATTGTTCAATGTTTTTAATGTTTTGAAGAGAATTCATGACCACAACGGAACCTTATCCGACATAGATGAGATAAATAAAACTTACCCAGTAGTTGCCGGACACGATGACCTTTCGGATGAAATATTTCCTCCTCCTAACAACGACTATTGGAATTATATTAAAGTCCCTATTTCGCAGTTTGATTTAAGGGAATTTAAAAAGCTCAACAAAGATACTGTAGGGTTTTTAAGTGTTACCGGAACACAAATAAATTATCCTGTGGTGAAATCTTCAGACAATTGCTTTTACTTAGACCACTCATTTAAAAAAGGAGAAAATGGTGCCGGATGGGTCTTCATGGATTATAGAAATAACTCCGAAAGGCTCGATAAAAACACTATAATATACGCACACAGTAACTTAGATAAAACCATGTTCGGGAGTCTGAGTTGGGCTTTAAAACCGGAATGGATTCACGAGAGAGATAACGGCATTGTAAAGTTTGCAAATTCTTCCGGAATGAGTATTTGGAAAATATTTTCGATTTATACAATTCCGGCTGAAAAAAAGTATATTCAAACTGATTTTTCAAATGAAGATGAGTACCGCAAATGGGCCGAGGAAATGGCTAAACGAAGTAAATATGATTTGGGATATGAGTTCGAAAAAAATGAAAAAACGATGACTTTTTCCACTTGCTATGACAATGCAAATAATTTACGTTTAGTTGTTCATGCTAAATCACTGAATAAAAATGTTTGATTCCGCATCTTAGCGGAATATTTTTTTGCAAAAATTTATTTAGTTAAATATTTTATATTATTTTTATAAAAACACTTGACTTTCATATATATATATATA
>CAKUZC010000151.1 GCA_934718145.1 uncultured Eubacteriales bacterium
GCCCATGTACTCTTCAGGAACTATAACGCTTACTTTCATTATAGGCTCGAGAAGAACCGGGTCAGCTTTTTTCATAGCAGACTTAAATGCCATTGAACCGGCAATCTTAAACGCCATTTCTGAAGAGTCAACTTCGTGGTAAGAACCGTCGTAAAGCGTTACTTTTACGTCAACTACGTTATATCCAGCCAATACGCCCGAAAGCATAGCACCTTGTATACCGTTGTCAACAGCAGGAATATATTCCTTAGGAATAGCTCCACCGACGATTTCATTGACAAATTCGTAACCTTTGGTCGGGTTAGGCTCAATTTTAATTTTAACATGTCCGTATTGACCGCGTCCGCCTGACTGACGAGCATATTTTTCTTCGACATCCGCACTCTTGCGAATTGTTTCTTTATATGCAACTTGCGGTTTACCAACTGTAGCTTCTACTTTGAATTCACGTAAAAGTCTGTCTACGATAATTTCCAAGTGAAGCTCACCCATACCGGCGATGATGGTTTGACCTGTTTCTTCATCTGTATAAGCTTTAAATGTCGGGTCTTCTTCGGCAAGTTTTGCAAGTCCCAATCCCATTTTTTCCTGACCTGCTTTTGTTTTGGGTTCTATAGCAACCCTTATAACAGGTTCAGGGAATTCCATGGATTCAAGAATTATAGGATGTTTTTCATCACAGAGAGTATCTCCTGTGGTGGTGTTTTTCAATCCTACTGCTGCAGCTATATCTCCAGCATAAACTTTTTCAATATCTTGCCTATGATTGGAATGCATCTGCAAAATACGTCCAAGTCTTTCATTGTTGTCTTTTGTAGAATTGTAAACGGTTGAACCTGCTTCGATTGTACCCGAGTATACTCTAAAGAAACAAAGTTTTCCTACAAATGGGTCAGTTGCAATTTTAAATGCCAAAGCTGCAAACGGCTCTTCGTCTGATGAAGGACGTTCTTCTTCCTCTTCGGTATCAGGGTTTACTCCTTTAATTGCCGGGACATCGGTAGGAGAAGGCATATAATCAACTATAGCGTCAAGAAGTTTTTGTACACCCTTGTTTTTGTAAGAAGTACCACAAGTCACAGGAACCATTGTGTTATTAATGGTTGATTTCCTTATACATCTCTTCATTTCTTCTATTGTAATTTCTTCGCCTTCGAGATATTTTTCCATTATCTCTTCGTCAACTTCAGCAAGATGCTCAAGCATGTCCGCATGATATTTTTCTGCCAATTCTTTCATGTCTTCGGGAATTTCTTCAACACGGATATCTTTTCCAAGATCATCATAATAGATATATGCTTTCATTTCCAACAAATCTATAATTCCCTTAAACGTGTCTTCAGAACCAATCGGCAATTGAATCGGCACTGCATTACATTTAAGACGTTCTTTCATCATCTTTACAACATTATAGAAGTCTGCTCCCATAATATCCATTTTGTTGACATAAGCCATTCTCGGAACGCCGTATTTATCAGCTTGACGCCATACGGTTTCGGATTGAGGCTCAACTCCGCCTTTTGCACAAAGTACTGTAACGGAACCGTCAAGAACTCTCAAAGAACGTTCAACTTCAACGGTAAAGTCAACGTGACCCGGAGTATCAATTATGTTGATACGATGATTTTTCCAAAAACATGTCGTAGCGGCTGAAGTTATTGTTATACCACGTTCTTGCTCTTGAACCATCCAGTCCATTGTTGCAGCACCGTCGTGAGTTTCACCGATTTTGTGATTTATACCGGTATAAAACAGTATACGTTCGGTAGTTGTTGTTTTTCCCGCATCAATATGAGCCATAATACCTATATTACGAGTCATATCGAGCGATACTTTCCTTGGCATAATATCCTCCTTTTCTTTATAAAATATTTTTATTTTTTACACCTTTATACATCCGACAAGGAAGCTGTAAACTGTACGTT
>CAKUZC010000152.1 GCA_934718145.1 uncultured Eubacteriales bacterium
TATAAATTGTAAAACCAATCCGGTTGCGATTATTCTTTTCTTGCAACCATCGGTTTTATCGCACCTGATAAGAAAATAATAAATTCTCGTCATACAGGTATGATAATATGGATTATCAAAATACTGCGAAGACTACACAATACATTTTATAAACAAAATGCGTTAAGTTTAGCCTTTCGGCAACGAGTGGGAGTAATATCCAAATTAGATAAAGCCCGCATAAATAGCGGGTTTTTCATTTATAAAAATACTATTTCGATTGTTTCTGATATGTTTATAGTGTAGACCCATCATATTTTCATGCATGACGGGCTTGTTTTATGTTGATTTAAAATTATAAATATTTAAATTGCACTTTTACATGTACATTTTTTATTAAAATACTTTCTTTCAAGTTTCAATAATCTTATTCTATTATAGCGTTGTATGATTATAAAAGGAAAATTGAATATTATAGGTATAATTGAGAAAATTACCGCATTCTGAACAGAGTTTACAAAAAACGATACAATGAAATAAAGTGAACACATTACGTGATTCCACTCTGCTCTACAAGTTTCCAATATGAAAACGTGTATATAATTCTTGCTGACGTTCGCAGAAGACGGAAAATGCTTCTTTGAAAATCCTCCTTTAGCAACAAACTGAGGAAGATAATCTTTCCACTTCTTTATTTTAAATTTCTTTGTGTATAAACTTCCGTTTTTTTCCCAACTTCTCGTAACATACAACCTTTTTTTAGGATCAAAAAATGAACTTGGTAAACTCCTGCACAACATAAAAACTATAAGATGCCAAATCATCATGAACAAAAAATTTAGAATTACAACATCAAAAAAATTACTGCTATTTAAAAACACATCTTCATTCTCCTTTATAAATTATTTTAAATTTTTCATAGCGGATTTTGCTTCTGCAATTTTGTCTCGAGCTTGATTTATTTGAGTATTTCTCTCATCTCCCAAATTTTTTGGAACTGCTTTTTTATACATGTCTACTCCTTCGATATACATATTATAAGCATCCATCATTTTTTGGTAGTGTTCTTTTGAAGATTCCGGAACTTTTGGACCAAGCTGATTGTCTAATTCTTTTACGAAATTACTCAATTTATTAGCAGTAGCTTCAAGTTTTTCTGTATCTTCCTTCGAACCGTCATAACGTGTAACTTCATCTAAAAATTTGTCAAGGACATCATTAAAACTTTGATTTTGTATGACCACTTCTTTAATATATTCTGCTTTTGTAAAAACTACAGGTACATTTTTTTTATAAAACCAAACAAATGCTACCAAACAAACTACTATAGCACCTACAATAATGAGCCATTTTTTTTTAATTTTCATAATAAATTTCAACTCCTTGAATGATTTTTTTAAAATATGAATATATAATATCATATAATTATAAATATTGCTAATGTTTTTTTATTTTATATAGTAATATAATTTACAAATTTGTATAAATATACTCACAAACCTAATTTATGTATTAAATATAATTTTTTCTTTTTTATCAATATATTTTTTTCTTGACCTAAACTATCTAATATGATATATTTTAACAAGACAGTTGTTGATAATACAAGGGTGTATGTATTGGGGGGATTATTGTGGCACTTCCAGTTAGTATGGGTACAATGTGTAAATGCTCGTTTGGTACCGTTACATCGGGTTTAGCGTTCTCCCCTACGAGGTTTGTAATGGCTGAAGGGAAGCCTATGGCTTGTATTCTTGACAATAAATTTGCAACTTTTGGAATGTGCAATTCTACAACTAATCCTGCTGTTGTTGCGGCTACAGCGGCTGCGTCTGGGGTGTTTACTTCCGCACCTTGTGTGCCTGTGACCGTTGCCCCATGGGCACCTGGGAGTCCTACTGTGTTGATTAAAGGTTCTCCTGCCTTAAACAATTC
>CAKUZC010000153.1 GCA_934718145.1 uncultured Eubacteriales bacterium
TAAATACAGCTGAAAATCTGCTAAAACATAAAATTCTGGGAAATAAATACAGTGATTTTGACTTAAATTCATTCAATGAAGAAAGTATCACGTTAGAAAAATTAATATCATCTTCAGAAACATTTCCGGTAACTACAGATTCAAAATTAATAATACTGCGTAATTTACCTTTAGAAACATGGGAAGATACAGAAATTGACAACTTTTTAAAGATTCTCAATGAATTACCAGAATTCACATATTTAATATTTTCACAGATAACAAAAATAGAAAATTTAAAAAACGTCAATAAATTAAAAAAAATAGAAAAATTTTTTCAAAAAAGGGGCATAACTTGCGATTTTTCAAAAGAAGATATATGTCTAGAACAAGAACTTATCAACTGGGCTAAAGAAAATTACGGAAAAAATTTGTCCATGTACTACGCAAAAAAAATAAAAGAATTATGTTCAAATCAAAATATAAATTCAATAAAAAACGAGCTTCAAAAGATATGTGAATTGGAAAATACAGACGCTATAACTGAAAATTCGATGAAAGCTTTGATAAAATACAATGATAAAATAAATATATTTGAACTTCCAAAAGCAATCCAATCCAGAAATTTATCAAAATCATTAACATTATTATCAAAACTATTGCTTCAAGGCGAAGAACCAATAGTACTTATCTCAATAATAATTTCAAACTATATAGATTTGTTCAGAGCTAAAACATTCGACATAAAAGAAATACCCATAAAAAAAATATTTGAAATTTACGACTACAAAAACAAAGAGTTTAAAATAAAAAATTCCATAAAAATATGCAGAAACATAAGTTTAGCTCAAATAAAAAATTCATTGAAATACTTGATTCAAGCAGATTTAGAACTTAAATCCACTAACTTAAATCCCGAAATTATACTTTCAAAAACAATCGTCAAATTGATAAGATTATAAGTCATTAATTTAACACTTCATTTTAATATTTATTAAATACAAAGAGATTGGAAATTAAAACCAGTCTCTATTTTTAGTGAGCTTTATTTTAATTTTTTTCTAATAATAATATATTAATACTCTAAAAATACCAATATATAATTTTGGATAAAATCAACTATTTCACAAATCGTTATTAACATAATATATTTATAAAGCTATAATCATTCTATACTATAGTAAAAGGAGAGTGTAATAAAATGGATAGAAAGAATGCGTAAGAAATTTTAAAAGAAAATGGATACAAGGGTCCCGTGCGTCTTGTAGGCAAAGGAAGCGTTGGCGAAGTCTTCAAATGTAAAAATTCTGAAGGCAAACCAGTTGCTGTAAAATTTTTAACAACTACCAATACGGAATCAAAGGAATGGGAGATTACAGGCACTAAAGCAGTACAAGGAATTAAGCCCTTGGATGTATCAAAATATAATATGTTCAATTTTTCAAATTCACTGGTACAGCGATCAAAAAATATCACATCCATTTAGTAGGCCCAAAATTGATAAAGATGAAGTGTGATGTAAAGACAGAAGACAAGAATGGAAAAGAAATTACAAAAGTTGTAGAAATACAAGCTGTTGAGTACCCATTAATGGACGGAGATGTTTCATCGCTGGAAAGACTTAATTTAAAAGAATATAGAAGGATAGCACGTTCTACATTAAAAGCATTGAGTACAATGAGAAAAGAAGATTTAGCTCATTTTGATATAAAGCCTGAAAACATATTATTTCGTAAAATAGTTGATGGTACTCGAAAATATAAATTAGGTGACTTTGGCCTCACAACCTATATTGACGATAAATTTTTTAAACCGGAAATTCTAGAAACAGACCCCAAACGCAGAGGTACACCGGAATATTGTGCTCTTTGCAGTACGCGCGCAGTTTAGCGATGTTCGCCACTACCTGCTGCAT
>CAKUZC010000154.1 GCA_934718145.1 uncultured Eubacteriales bacterium
GCGTTTTGGCTGATTCAACGATATTTTTAACTGATTCAGCTACTCAAATCGCAAAGAAAGTTAATAAGTATGCATTTTCGGGTTCTCGTGGCGATGGAACTCGGGAAAGCCACCAAAAATTAGGTGGAGACGTGACTGTTGATGTTCCATGCCAGTACCTTAATTTCTTTGAAACTGATGACGAGGTTTTGCATGATATTTACAGAAGATTTAATTCTGGCGAGCTAACTTGCGGAGACACGAAAAAATTACTAATCGACAGGCTGACGAAAATAGTTGCTGACCACCGTGCAAAATTGAGCAGAATTACCGAAAATGATATAAAGGTATTTTATTCTAAAGAAAAATAGTGTATAATGACGATAGTAAAATTACAGGAGAAAAAGCTATGAAAAATTTGTGCTTAAACAAAAAATTGAATAGCTGGCGTGCTTGTTACAAATATTAGATATTTGTAGCATAGATTTCTCGTTGTCGCCACAGATATCTAATCATATCTGTGACGGCTTTTATTATTTTAAGGCCAAAACAGTAAAAGTTTTGGCCTTTCATTTTTTGTTAGGGGGAATTTAGATGAAAAAGTTACTAAAAATGATTTGTTTAGCGCCGTTATTATCAATGTTTTTTCTTTCAAGCTGCCATGATGACGGCAAAACCAGAATTGGCATTATTCAAATTGTTGAGCATGAATCTCTTGATAATTTGAGAAAAGAATTTATTAGCGAACTTGAAAAAATGGGTTATAAAGATGGCGAAAATGCTGAGTTTGACGTTCAAATTGCAGGCGGAGACCTTTCGAATTGCAGCTCGATTGCTCAGAAATTTGCCGACGAAAGAAAGAATTTAATTCTTGCAATTTCAACGCCTTGCGCTCAAGCTGCTGCCAATGCAAGCAAAGAGATCCCGATTTTAGCAACGGCTATAACTGATTTCGAAGGTGCAGGGCTTGTTTGCTCGAAAGAAAAACCCGGCATGAACGTTACGGGCGTTTCGGATTTAGCCCCGATTGATAAAATAATCAGTTTGGTTACTAAACTTAAGCCGGAGGCAAGAAAAATCGGAATTTTGTATTCCTGCACTGATTTAAGCCCTCAATATCAAGCCAAAGTGGCTGAAGAAGTCATAAAAAACATGGGGCTTGAGGCTAAATCTTATTCAATATCGCAGACGTATGAAATAAGCCAAGTTGCCGAAAAACTCGCCGATGAAGTAGACGCTCTTTATGTTCCGATTGATAAAATCACGTTTTCGGCAATGCCTCAAATTTCGCAAATATTTTTAAGCAGGGGCAAGTTTGTTGTTTCAGCGGAAGATTCAATGATTTCGCAAGGCGCAGCGGCAACTTACGGCATTAATTACGGCGAAATAGGCAGAATCGCTGCTTCGCAGGCAGGCAGGATTTTAAGCGGTGTTGAAAAGATTGAAGAGATGCCTGTGCAGTATATAAAAGATGCAAAACTTAATTTAAATCATGAAATTTTAGATAGTTTAAAAATTCATATTCCGGACGAATTGAAAGGGGAATCATAGTAATGAACGTTTTCATATCAACTTGCTGCCAGGGGTTAATTTATGCAATTTTATCGCTGGGAGTTTACATAACATTTAGGATTTTAAATTTCGCGGACATGACCGCTGAAGGGGCTTTTGCGCTTGGAGGAAGTGTTTGCGGCGTTTTGATGGCAAGTGGAGTTGACGCATTTTCGAGCATTTTAATAGCAGCGGTGGTGGGTTCTTTAGCCGGGCTTATAACCGGAATTTTAAACACGAGGCTGAAAATTCAAGATATTCTTTCAGGAATTCTCACCATGATTTCTCTTTATTCAATAAATTTAAGAATAATGGGTAAAGCGAACGTTTCACTCCTTGGAAAAAGCAC
>CAKUZC010000155.1 GCA_934718145.1 uncultured Eubacteriales bacterium
GTCGTTATGGGAGAGTATACGATTAAAATTCCTGAAAGCTGGGAAGGAAAATACTACATTCATTCCGGAAATAACGCCGTGAACTTTGTGCAAAAAGCAACATACGATAAATACGGAGAAGGCAGCGGCACGCTGTTCAAAATTGAAAAAACACGTGCGGACAATGCAGATGAAATATTAAATATGCTGGGCGGAAGCCGACTGCTTTACAAAGATGATGTGTATGCGTATATTTTTGAAGTTCCGACCGATGTTCAATATCCGATATGGGAAGGCAGAGATGAAAACGATATTGAAATTGCGGCTGAATATGAAAAAATGTTCAAAGATGTTGCACAGATTGCCGGCAGCTTTCGTGATGAATCAAATGCGGAGCATCTTTCTTATGAATAAATGCAAAAGTTTTAAGCGGAAGTTGATATCGGACGTTTTCCATGGCGGCTTGACCCTAATGCTGTCATTTTAGAATTTATGGACAAACAAGGTCTTTCGGGCGGAAAGATAACAGTTCTTGTCGGTGCTGAAACAGTTTCAGCCACTTATGTATGCAATAACGTTGAATACGAGATTGAATTAGACAGACCGATAGAAAAAGGGGAACACGGAATTTTGGTTGTAAAAAGTTTTTCGAAGAAATAACAACTGCCATTTGATACAGTAAATACCCAAAATCAACAGATAGAAAAAAATTTATCTGATAAATTGTAACGGGGAAAAGGCATTTTCCCCGTTCCCCTTTTGCACACCTGATATTCTGTATCAAAACAAGTTTGACTCAGAATATCAGGTGTAAATTTATTTGTGCATATAAACAAATTTGGCGAAAATATATTTACAGAATACTATATATATGTTATAATTATTATGCCATAGTATACGACTTTTTAATGAAAGGAAGTGTGTAAATTGAAGAAATTACTTTGCTTTTTAATGATTACCGCTATGATTTTGACGACAACGCTTTGTGCTGTAAACGCAGACAACGGATATACCATAAAAGATTATATTGCAAATTATTATTCGGAAATTTATCTGGAAGGTGCAGATGCTGCGTTTGATAAAATCACAATTCAGGACACGAACAGAAAAAACGAATTATGGGTATTGACCGGGAATTTATCGGAATATAATGTATTTAATAGCAAAATTGAGAAAGTAGAAAACCCCTATGTTATACAGACGGCGGAAAGATATTATATTACATTGCAAAGCACAGCGGGCAACTATCTGTATCTTTGCATAACCAAAAACGGCGAAATGTTTTTCGGTCGGTATGCCGATTATAACAAGCCTAATTATTGCGAATATATAGTTGCGGAATCCGCCGCCGTATCAAATGAACTATCTCAAATATGTCAAACCGGCATAAACGGCTATATAAATCAAAATGCAGCTGA
The DNA here is from genome assembly GCA_934718145.1 of uncultured Eubacteriales bacterium. Lineage (GTDB taxonomy): Bacteria > Bacillota > Clostridia > Oscillospirales > Acutalibacteraceae > UMGS1491. Next base: position 1,398 of record CAKUZC010000155.1, read on the forward strand.
GGGTATTCCCAAATGTTCGGAATGGGCGCTAGGCTATGTGACAAAAGCTGCGGAAAAATCTTTTATTCCGACTATTTTGCTGGAATTAAATTTTTCCGAAAGCGCTAAAAGAATAGACTTCTGCCGTATGGCTTACAGAATGTTGAATGAAAAAGAGCAGATAAATGTAATCGAACGCACTCACCCGTTTACCGATGTTGACAAAGACGAGAGAGAATTGGCATATTTATATGAAAACGGTATTATAAAAGGGAAATCGGCAACGGAATTTTATCCGAACGATTCTATTTCACGGGAAGAAGCCGCAGCCATTCTCTGTCGTTTGATAAACAAAATATATCCCGGTTGGGATGCGACGGCGCAATACTTTGATTTTGCCGACAGCGGGCAAATTTCCGATTGGGCAATGAATGATATTCAAGTCATCTGCAATATGGGTATTATGCAGGGCGTTGGCGATAACAGATTTGCTCCAAA
>CAKUZC010000156.1 GCA_934718145.1 uncultured Eubacteriales bacterium
CAAAAGCATTTTGCAGTTTTCATCCATAGTGATTCCGACTTTTTCGAGCGCATTTTCCAGTATTTTTTTCAGATCGTCAATTGTTGGTACCTTTGGATGGCTTGAATCAGTAATACGAAGTCTATTTGCAAGATAAGTACCACTTTTACCACATATTGCGGTTTGAGGAATAAATGGCATTCCACTTTCTACTAATGCTAAATTTAAATTCCCCTGTAATTGGTATTTTCTGCGACCTAACATATCATTTAAATCTTTTCCAAGTATTTTCTTAAAATTTCCATCAACATCGATAATATTGTTCCCCATAGCACAGTATAATGAATATCCCTTCTCAAGTAATCGTACCCAAATTCCGCCAACGTCCCTACTTGCAAATGGATCTCCACCCATTGCAGCATCTATGAGTGCAGTTACTGTATTTGTCGAAAATACTATTTCTATTGTGCCTGCTTTTTTTGATTTAAACTTTATCAAATCACCTTCATTACCCTCATATATGACTTTTACTTTGTGGAATACCATAGTAACAAGATTTCGTCGGGCATCGAATTTTACAAAGCATTTTTTTATTGATTTAGGATCTTCTATTACAAGATTATTTAATGCGGCTATTAGGTAACAATCACCGGTCACGCCTTGTTTAATTTCTTTTGCATTTGGCATCCATTCTTTTCTGAATATTTTTTTGACTAAATAGGTAAGTTCGGGATCTAAATATGCATTAACAAGAGTGTTACCTTTATAATCACCAATATTTGGAAAATAATCATCACGGGTGTTAAACTGTGAATTTTGATAATAAACATACGCATCATCAATCATTTGAGGTTCTGAAGTTTGGGCATATTCTTGAGTTAAAAGAGATAAAACTAAATTTATATAGTCTATCATATTTTCAGATCCTTCAATTTTTTCTTCTACTTTTGATTTCATGGCTTCTTTCAATTTTTTTACTTTATTAATAATTTTATATATTGATAAGTTCATGTCATCTGCAAATTCATTCATAGATAGTTCTTGAAATTTTTTATAATTTTCAAAATATGACTCAAATAGTTTAGAAAAATCCGATTTACCTAAAACATTTATTTTGTAATTTGTAGCAATTAAGTTTAAAGATATACCATAATCACTTTTTTCTAATCTGTTTGCACGAACTCTGATGAATAGTTCAAAAGTTGTACTGCTATTTAAAGAAAAATTTATTGATTTTTTTATACTACTACACATTTCTGATATGTTTCTATCTCCAGTCTCATTCTTTTTAAAGTAAAGTATATTCCTTGATAAAAAATCTCTGATTTCTCTTTTAAGTGTTCCTAAATATTTCATCACATACTTCATAAACTTCATACCCCTTAATTAATTTATAAAAATTTTGTTCCAGCTTTTTCAATTTTTTAGCAATTTACTTAAATATTATCATAATATAATTTTTTGTTCAATATTTTTATATAAAAATAATAAAACTATTTTTCTTTTACTTTTAATAATATTATTGTATGTTAAGGCAAAAACCGAGTTAAAATGTAAAATTTTATGTTAACAACTTAGAAAAAATAAATCCATTTTTTACTTATAAAATATTTAATTTAGTATTTGACATATGAGTGTAAAATGTATTATATTAATACAAAAATGATTCATTATATAATTATTTTCGAAAAAATTACTATAATCAACCGTCAAAAAATTGTATCTTCTAAAATTATTGAATTTTAAAGGAGAAATTAGATATGACAGTAAGAAGTAGATTAGGATCATTAAAGAATATCGCTAAAAAAGGTTTTAATAGATTAAAAACTAGTATAAATAATAAATTGAAATCCAATAAAAAAGGTGGTTCTAATAGTGAGGATAGTATAACAT
>CAKUZC010000157.1 GCA_934718145.1 uncultured Eubacteriales bacterium
AAATTAATCTTATCTTCAATGCAGACATCCGTTGAATGGTTTTTAAAAGCTTCTCAAATCGTTCCTCAAAATGTTAATTTCAAGTGGCCGGAAGTAACACAAACTAAACCCGCAAATGTACAAAAAGCTGTCACAAATAAAGCAGATATAAGTGGTGCTGCGTCGTGTTTGGCTTCAGTAGGCGCAAACGTTTCAGTAGATAGCAAAACTACTGACACTCTCACTAAACATATATATTTAAGTTTAATACAAAATGACTGTTCCGTTTCTTCATATGTAGAAAATTCCAATCAACTTGTCTCTTTTTTAAAACAAGAAAATACAAAAAAATACTCGGAAATAAAAAGCTATTTTGAAAAATATCTCAAAGACAAAGAAATTTACGGAAATAATTATGCACCTCAAACTTTATCGGTTTTGGTGTCCAACATTATCGGAGATCTAAGAATGTATAATTCCGTTTTATCAGTTTTGGCAGACGAACATTCTATGGATTTTCAAATCGAAAACTGTAAAAAATCAAAACACGAAATTGAAAAAGAGTGGTTGGGTAATTTCGAAAAAAGCAGAAAAAATATGCTTAAAACTGCAATTTCTTTAGCTGCTTATCTGAGAAATTTTGCGAATACGAATGAAGAAATAAACCTTTTCAAACAGCTCCACACCGAACTTGAACATCTTTCAGAAATGCAAATATTTGATAAAAGCTCTTCGGTAAAAAACATGTATTTTAATACAAATCATAAAGCAAATATAAAATCAGTAAGCGGAAAATTTTATTTTGCGATTCCTTTACTGGGTACATCGTTTATAGAGGCATCTTACATAAACAGCAACGGCGAAGCGTATTTTGACAACAGCGAAAATATAGAAATTAAAATGCAGATTCCAATGTTCGGAGACTCTATTTTGGGAGAACACAGTATAAGAAATAAGTTAAAAGATTTAATGCTTAAATTTTCCGGAGAAAAAAGCAATGAATCGGAAGCGTTTAAGAATACGTTGGGAATTATAGAAAATAATTTTGATGACATACTTGCAAACTTGGGAATAAAAATGTTAGTCTCGATTCCTACTGTATTTTCAACAGGACAATATATGACGCTTGATTATCTATTTGAAAAATCTGAAAAAAATGTCCCATTAAACGAAAATATTTTACCTTTACCTGGATGCATTAAACCCATTTTGAAAGAAAGAGATAATTGGGTTCTTAAACTAATAAAAAGAATAGATTCAACTATTTCTGAATTAAACATAGGAATTAAAGAATATGCAAATTCAAACATTTCGCACTGTATCGGTAAAAAAGATTCAATCATAGGTTCAGACAGTTTAAAGTTCATTTTAAATAAGTACAATACATTCCAGTTAGGAAGCGAAAACAGTTTATGTACTCAAAACCATCTTTGGGACAGATTCCGTGAATCTCAAATCGAACAGTTTAAAAATTTGTTTTTAAATATGAATTATGAAAGCAAAAATGTCAAATACGAACTGCAATGCATTTGGAATACAGTAAACAGCAACGTGCAATCAGATGCAAAAATGCCAATGGACGAAAAAATCAAGGTACTTAATTATTGTGAAACACAGTTTAAAGAATTTTTGCATGATTGTGACGCTTTAAATAAAGACGCTTCTATTGAAAATTTAAAAAAAGCGTTTAAATCCTTTGATGAAATATTGAAAATCAATTATGAGTATAATTTCTATCCGGAAGTAAAAAGAATTAATACAGTTAAAAAGATATAACAGAAATTATTATAGCCACCCATTCGGGTGGTTTTTTCTTGCGAAAATTTAATAAATTAAATATTTTATATTATTTTTATAAAAAATACTTGACATTTATATATATATATATAATGT
>CAKUZC010000158.1 GCA_934718145.1 uncultured Eubacteriales bacterium
AATTCTTCATTGTTTAATTCTTCATTGTTTAATTCTTCATTGTTTAATTCTTCATTGTTTAATTCTTCATTGTTTAATTCTTCATTGTTTAAATTTTCATTTTCCATATATATCTCTCCTCTCGTTTTTTCGTAAAATAAAAATATACCCTCTGACTGTAGTCAAAGAATATATTTATAATATTATGATTTTTGTTTAAAATCAACTATTTGTTTATGATTTCAACCAATTTTTTTTCTATTTTTAAAGCATCGCCCTTACCTTTGGTTGCTTTCATAACATATCCCAACATTACCTTAAGAGCTTTTTCTTTTCCGGAAAGATAATCTTTTGCCGCAGCTTCATTTTTAGAGATCGCTTCTTGACACAATGTCTCTATTTCACTATCAGAAATGCCTTTCATATCATCTTCAGACACAAAAGCTGTAACATCTTTTCCGCTTTCAAGCATTTTAGAAAACGTCTTTTTCGCAAGATTCATATTAATTTTACCGTCTTCTATTAACTTGACTAATTCATGAAGTTGTTTCGGTGAAACCAATATTTCAAATTTTTCACGTTCTGTCTCGGTTTCGATATTTCTGAAAATTTGACCTATTATAAAATTTGAAACTGCTTTAGGATTTTTTAGCCCTTCTGATGCCGCTTCGAAAAAGTCTGAAACATTTTTATATTTGACTATAAGAAGTGCATCTTTTTCAGGTATTCCAAATTTATTTGTGTATCTCTTAAATCTATTTGTGGGAAGTTCCGGAAGAGTGTTTCTTATTTCTTCTATATACGACTCGTCCAAATTTATTTCCACTAAATCGGGGTCTCCAAAATAGCGATAATCCTGAGCATCTTCTTTACTTCTCATGCTTTCGGTGGAATTTGTCGACTCAACATATCTAAGAGTTTGTTGAACAACCTTTTCTCCGCTTTCTATCACGGCAACATGACGCTTGTATTCATAATCAATTGCTTTAGTCATAAAGGTAATGGAATTCATATTTTTTATTTCTGTTCTAGTTCCTAAAACTCTAGAGCCTTCAGGTTTAACAGATACGTTTACATCACACCGCATTGAACCTTCTTGCATTTTGCAGTCGGAAACACCGATATAACGCATTATCATTTGAAGTTTTTCAACATACTCCCTGGCTTCCTCAGAAGAACTTATATCGGGCTCAGTTACTATTTCTAAAAGAGGAACTCCGCCACGGTTATAATCTACATACACGTCTCCGGATTTATGCACAAGTTTACCCGCATCTTCTTCCATATGAATTTGATGAATTCGTATCCTCTTACCGCTCGAAAGTTCAACATATCCATTCTTACATATGGGAGTGTAAAATTGAGATATCTGATAAGCTTTGGAAAGATCGGGGTAAACGTAATTTTTTCTATCCATTTTGGAATTAAGGTTTATTGTACAATTTAATGCCAATCCTGCTTTTATCGCAAAATTCACTACTTCTCGATTAAGCTTAGGCAATGTTCCCGGCAAACCTATGCAAATCGGGCAACAATTGGTATTAGGTTCAGAACCGAAAGCATTTTTACATCCACAAAAAATCTTAGTTTTCGTAAGAAGTTCGACATGAGTCTCCAATCCCACAACTAAATCATAACTCATAATCTTACCCCCATTTCAACACATTTATTATTTTTGTAATCAGTAAATGTCTCATATCTATGAGCTACATTTAAAAGTTTAGATTCACTGAATTTCGGACCTAAAATTTGCATTCCTATTGGCAATCCTTTTGAATCAAATCCGCATGGAACTGAAATTCCCGGAATTCCTACAGTATTAACCGGAACAGTACATATATCGGCAAGATATATTT
>CAKUZC010000159.1 GCA_934718145.1 uncultured Eubacteriales bacterium
TTAATTACAAATGACGGCGTTACAATCGCTAAAGAAGTAGAACTCGATGATCCTTTTGAAAACATGGGAGCTCAGCTTGTCAAAGAAGTAGCTACAAAAACCAATGATACAGCCGGAGACGGAACTACTACAGCTACACTTTTAGCTCAAACCTTAATTCGTGAAGGAATGAAAAATGTTGCAGCTGGAGCTAATCCAATGGTTCTTAAAAAAGGTATTAATTCGGCGGTTAAGGCTGCTGTTGACGCTGTAATCAAGAATTCAAAAAAAGTTGACGGAACTGAAGACATTAAAAGGGTTGCTACTATTTCCGCAGCAGATGAGTTTGTAGGTAGTTTAATTGCAGAAGCTATGGAAAAAGTAAGCTCAGACGGTGTAATTACAGTTGAAGAATCAAAAACAGCCGAAACATACTCTGAAGTAGTTGAAGGTATGATGTTTGATCGTGGATATGTCTCCCCTTACATGGTTACTGACAATGATAAAATGGAAGCTGTCGTTGATGATGCATATATCTTAATTACAGATAAAAAGATTATAAGCATTCAAGAAATTCTTCCGCTTTTAGAACAAGTTGTAAAATCGGGTAAAAAATTAGTTATAATTTCTGATGATATCGAAGGAGATGCTCTTGCAACTTTAATCGTTAATAAACTACGTGGAACATTTGCATGCGTAGGTGTTAAAGCTCCCGGATTTGGTGATAGAAGAAAAGAAATGCTCAGAGATATAGCAATTCTCACCGGAGGAGAAGTAATTTCCGAAGAATTAGGACTTGAACTCAAAGATACCACAATTGATCAACTTGGTCGTGCACATCAAGTTAAAGTTGAAAAAGAACGTACAATCATCGTTGATGGAGCCGGTGATCCGGAAGCAATTAAGGCTAGAATTTCGCAACTTAGAAATCAAATCGAAGAAACTACTTCTGATTTTGACCGTGAAAAATTACAAGAACGTCTCGCAAAACTTGCCGGTGGAGTAGCAGTGATAAAAGTCGGTGCAGCTACAGAAATAGAGATGAAAGAGAAAAAATTACGCATTGAAGATGCTTTAGCTGCAACAAAAGCTGCAGTTGAAGAAGGAGTAGTAGCCGGAGGCGGTATAGCTCTTGTCAATGCAATACCAGCTGTTGAAGCAGTTGTTGAGAAAACTGAAGGCGATGAGAAAACAGGTGCTGCTATTGTTCTTAAATCAATGGAAGAACCTCTCAGACAAATAGCAGTAAATGCAGGGCTTGAAGGTTCAGTTATAGTCCAAAACGTTAAAACCCAGGGAAAAGTTGGATATGGTTACAATGCTCTTAAAGACGAGTACGGCGATATGATGAGTTTCGGAATAGTTGATCCGACAAAAGTAACGCGTTCGGCTCTTGAAAATGCAGCTTCTGTTGCAAGCATGGTTCTAACCACAGAAGCACTTATAGCGGACAAAAAAGAGCAACCTCAAGGAGTAACCCCCGGAATGCCTGAAGGCGGCATGGGTGGAATGTATTAATTTAATACCCGTATTATTTAGAGCACTTACCTTTTTGGTAGGTGCTTTTTGATATATAAAAGGGGTTTTAAAAATAAGATGCTTTCGAAGTGAATAAAATATTGTGTATTAATAATATAAAATTTAAAAAATAATGTTGACAATTATTTAATTATAATATATAATCCAAACTATAGTGTGTATACACTATGATAATAAATATTGAAAGGATGAGATTAATGAAAGTTTTTAAAAAAGGTGATTTTAAATTTTATGTAATGGAAGCTGGGGACAGGCAAAAGTTTGGTCAAGCGTTTGTTAAAGTTGCAGAATCTGCGGGAGAA
>CAKUZC010000160.1 GCA_934718145.1 uncultured Eubacteriales bacterium
ACTTTGAGAAATATAAGCTGGCATATTTGCACTAGCAGTAATGTTTGCACAATTTGTTAATCCCATAAAAAATGACAATCCTACAAGAGAATTTGCTGCAAATTTTCTATTCACGATTCCGCCTGAAATTTTTTCAAGATCATATTTTGTTAAATTATTTAATTTACTTTCAAGTTTTACAATATATTTTGTTAAATCCCAAATCTCATATTTAAACTCATTTTTCACAGTCGTCACCCCATTAAAATCATTTATTACCTACATTATAACATAACTTTTCGTTAGTCATGATTGGATATTTTGTTTCATCAAATACCATTTGTAACATACAAAAAATAAAAACCTCGCTACAATCACAATTAAGTGAAATGCGAGGCAACTTTTATACTAAACTATAACTAGGACAATGCGTGAAATCTGTTTCTATTAACTTAATGCTGTTTTTTGGCGAATATATAAATTTTTCAATGTGAGATGAATTACAAAAATATTTTACTCCGGGTGTTACTTCAGAAGATTCAAATACATCTATTATAACAAGTTTTATTTTCATTTTTTCCGGCACGATATTTTTTATGTAAACACTCGCTCTATTACCCTCTACCACTCCTTCTCTGGGTTCTGCAAGACCTGCTAAATTAGGAGTCAATTCAACAAAAATACCATAATCTTCCACAGAACGAACTATTCCTCCAACAGTCTCCCCTATCTCAAACATATCGGCATTTTCTTGCCATGTGCCCAAAAGTTCTTTATGTGTTAAATTGACACGACCGTTTTCTAAATTTTTAACAACTACTTTTATATCCATTCCTACACAAAAACGTTCTTTCGGATGAGCAATTCTGGATACAGAAATAGTATCAATAGGTAAAAATGATATTATTCCGCACCCTATATCCGCAAACACTCCAAAACTTTCCATATGAGTAATTTTAGCCGTAATTACATCTCCCGGAACTAGCCTCGAAATATATTTTTCCATACATATCTCTTGAGCTTTTCTACGAGATAAAATTGCTATATCATTTCCGTTATCATCATGACTAAAACCCGTTACCACAAATGAAACCGCTCTATTAACTTTAGATATAACTGCTATGTCTCTAACAGTTCCCTCTTTTATTCCTATAGCGCCTTCTTCGCGAGGAATAATACCTTTCATAAATCCTAAATCAACAATTAAGTTATGCTTGTTATCACATACAACCGCTTTTGCTTCAAGTATGGCTTGATCAGTGTAAGCTTCCAGTAAATTCTCAAAACAGGATAAATAATTTTTATTTTCAAAACTATCCGTTAATCGTCCCTCAGGACAAAAGTCTATCATTTTACGCCCTCCAGTTTATATTCTACATACAAATTTATATGCATAACCGTCGGGAAAATATTCTTACCAGACTTTCTGAATTTAAAAATTATTTGCTAAAATGTTTTGGAAATTTTTTCACCTTATTTCTTCTTCTCCTCTTTTTATTCTCGCGAATGGCAATCATTACGTAAATAACTAAAAAAGCAATAGAAATAATCACCAACACTATAAATACAGGAGATTTCACAATATATTCACAACTTTTTAAAATCATCAAGATATAGCTTTTTTTAAAAGTAGAGTCCGACACAACATTAAACTCTCCAACTTTTTGCCCGAGATAAAATACTTCAGCTTTTCCCAAAATATCTCCTTTATTAACCGGAGCCTCTACTGAATCTGGAGCATCTATTTTAAGAGAAATATCTTCTTTTTTAGCTTTAACAGGTAAATTTATAGAAAAATCCATATGGGGAACCAAAAGAAGTTTATCATGTTTCCAGAC
>CAKUZC010000161.1 GCA_934718145.1 uncultured Eubacteriales bacterium
CTTTTATCTCTTTGGTTTCATCAGTTATTTCAGTTTCAGTAGGCTTTTCATCGACTAAATATTTAAAGGGTTGAGTATGAAATTTTACTGTTGCAGTCCTAAACTTTACAAGTCTTTCAAAATCAATTTGCTCAGAAATTTTCGCCTCGTAATATTTATTAGGTTCATTTGAAAATGTAACTTTTCCTGATCCTGAAAAGAAATGTGAAATCTTGTCGACATCATAGTTATTATAGAGTCCAATTTTGACCATTTTATCATAGGCAACATAACCAATATCATTGCTGACGTCTCCATCTCGACCTTCTATTTCAATTGTTTGCACTCTCATTGCAGGCCTAACGATATGGGGAAGTTCTGAGATAAGCAATCCTTTTAAATTTCGAGAATCCTGTCCTTTCCAAATTAAATAATTACTCATGCAAACACCACTCTTTCTACTTTGCTTATAACCATTTCGCCCATCTTATCGCCATCTATTTGAAACGCCATACCTTTTAATGCCGACTGAAACGCAGAGATTAAAAAGTCGGCATCCTCAATTGCAGTGAATTCTCTTCTATTAGGTGAGTAACCTTGAGGAATCGTACTGTCCACAGTGCGATTTAAGTCAAGATCAAAATCGGTAGGAATGGCAGAGTTCATACTCTTTAAAACATTTGACATTTCACTTCTAAATCCTTCTTCTATACCAAGAGCGAGGTTTTTTCCTATTTGTTCTTTAAACAATTTCGATGGGGAAGATATACCTAAAGCTTTTTTAAATCCTCTGGTGAAATTATCGCAAAATCCTCGTATTTTATTTGATATCCAGCCTGTCATATCTGATATTCCTTTCCATATACCTTCAACGATATTTCTTCCAATTTGATAAACTCTGCCGGGTAATTCTTGCAATGTTTTCACAATATTTTCATACATTCGACTTCCCATTTCTCGTGCTTTTTCTGCCATATTAGTTACCCAAGTTTTAACTTTCTCAATTGTGTCAGAGAGCCATTTTCCGATTTTTCCGGGCAATTCTTTGAAAAAATCAGTTATGTTTTGAAGAAACGTACGTCCAGCCTCTTTGGATTTTTCAGATATGTCGGTTACCCAAGATTTAACTTTTTCACTTACATCAGATAACCATCCTCCAATTTTTTTCGGTATACTACTAAAAAATGTAGTTATATTCTCAGCGAATGTTTGACCGACTTCCTTGGCTTTTTCACCCATACTTTTACCGAAATTTTGAATTTTAACAGTTGTATCTTCTAGCCACTTACCAATATTTTCAGGCAACTTTGAAAACCAATCTATCATTTCGGTTATGATTTTCGGAATATCTACAGTTACAAAATCTCATGCATCTTTTAGAAATTTCACAAATTCATCTTTTGCACTTTTAAAAAATTTCACAATCGATCCTACCACAAAACCTAGAAAATAACCGATTTTTTCGGGAAGTTCAGAAAGAAGTTTCAAAAGTGAAGCCCACACATCCATAGATCACTCTGATATTTTTTGACATAAATTTGAAAACCACTCTTTTATTCCATTTCCTCCTGCACTTAACAACTGATTTATTTTCCTCGGAAGTTCATAAAGAAAATCCATGAATGAATTCCATAAATCTGCAGACCACTCCGATATTTTGCGACCTAGATCAGAAAACCAATTCTTTATGTTATCCCAAATACCACTTAGCCAGTTTCCAAGTCTTTCCCATACACCTGCATCGTTGAGTGTTTTTATAAGTGCCACAGGCCATAATATAACCCATAAAAGTACATCCTTCCAATGCTCACTAAAAAACTCTGTAATGT
>CAKUZC010000162.1 GCA_934718145.1 uncultured Eubacteriales bacterium
GATTCTAAATCTTCAATTTCTTTCCTTAATGTATTTTTATCTGTTCTTATGCTATTTTGCTGAGCTTTTAACATATTAATATCGTCTTCAAGTTTATCCTTTTCTTCAATTAATTCTGTTTTATAATCACTAGATTTTAATTTTTTTATTCTCTCCTCTAATTTATTCTTCCTATTTATTTTCATTTTCATCAATTCAAATATCTTAATTGTTAATTCTCCAAATTCATCCTTAGTCGAACCTCGATAGAGTTGCAGTCTTGATACTTCACTTTCTAATGGGGACATTTTATTTTTTTCTAATTTATCCGATTTTTCAAATTCTTCGATTTCTTTTTCTGTTAAATATTCATCTCTTCCTCTTTTCAATTCTTCTGATTTTTCTGTTCTTTCTTTTTTTAACTTTTCCAATTCTTTACTCTCTTCCTCAGTTAAATCTTCACTCAATTTTTTAGACTCCAATTCTTCTATTCTTTCTTTTTTCAATTCTTTCAATCTCAATATCATATTTTCTAAAATAGATTTTTTAATTTCAAGCATTTGGATTTTTATGTCCATAATCAGTTTATCTAAAACTTTTTCGTATTTATTGTCCTTTGGATACGGAAATTTATTTTTAAAAATATTTTCCCAACTGGGATGGGATTTATTTTCATTATTAAGTACATCGCATGCAGAAATAAACCTCATATTTTTGACTTCTTTAAGATTATTCTCAATATTACTTATTCGTTCTTTAAGTTCTACTTTCCGGATTTTTCCTGATTCAATACTTACATGTGTTGATCCAAACATTTCCATAATTCTAATACTTAATTCAAAAAGGGGCGAATTGGGTTCTTTTAAAGCTTCTATTACACTATCCATCCAACTTATTAGTTTATCATTGTCTTTAGTTTTAATATCCAACATGTTTCTGCTCTTTTCTAATAATTTTAATATGTCACCTTCTTCTATATCGGAATTTATTTCACTCATACATTTGTTCTTTTTAATGTATTGTGATAATTCATTAATAAATGTATCGAATACACCTGAAAGCACTTCTGATTCTTTCAAATTTCCCTTGCGAGAATCTTTCCAATTTAATTTTTTTAGTTCCTCGATAGCATTTTTAACTTTTTTATTCTCAAATCTGGACATTAATTTAATAATCCTATTTTTCTTCATATAAGCTCTTGTTTTATTTGAAGCAGAAGAAATACACTTATGAAAATTTTTGTTAAAATATTCTTCTATATAGTCTGTATTATTATCAGGGACATTTACTTCTCTAGAAAGATTAAAATCCAACATATTAAATTCGCGATAGCAGTAAAAAATAAATACAAAAATACCTGATTTTATTCCATAATGTTCAGGCTTTTCGTCAATATTATTCTTATCCGTTATTTTAATTAATTTAAAAACTTCTTTAAATTTTTCAAAAAACATTCCGGAAATTTGATAATTATACTTACCTTTGTCATTAAATTTATATTTTTCCATATCTATATTTTCAACTTCTTCAGCAAATTCTTTTAACATCGATGCTATACGACTTGCAGTAAATTTATCCAAACCAAGAAGTTTTCTGGCTTTTTGAGAAATTGATTCTCCCTTTTTAGCTTTAACTTGGAAAGACTCTGAATTTCCTTGATTGTTTAATTCAGATGCATTATTTTTTCTACCTAAAAATTTGTTAGGCTTTAAATTTTTAAATCCTTTTTTCATAGAAGATACCATTTTATCTCTTTTACTTTGTGGTTTAGATGTTATACTATCCTCACTATTAGAA
>CAKUZC010000163.1 GCA_934718145.1 uncultured Eubacteriales bacterium
ATATATTTAATTGAATCTTTATCCCAATTTTTTTTAACAGCAAAAGAAGAGGGCAAACATGAAAGCGCTGTAAACAGAGTCGCACAAGAGCTTAATAAGATATTTCGTAAATTTTTTTTGATATTCATATGAATTCTCCTTTATAATTTTTTATATTATCATATTGTGATTATAACATATTTTTAATCAAAAATCAATACTTTTAAGTTATCCATATTTTGTATTTATTTAGATTTAATCTTCTAGTTTAAACTTATAATATTTACTTAGGTTAGTATATTTTTACTTCATTAAAATTTGTGATATCATATAAGTCTAAATTTTATAAAAGGAAATTAAAAATGAAATTTCAAATTAAAAAGAATGACATAGTAAATTTAACCGTAACAGATGTTACAATTGAAGGTAATGGAGTAGGAAAGTGGAACGGTATAACTGTTTTTATACCTAAATGTGCAATTGGAGACAAAATTGAAGCTAAGATTATAAAAATCAAAAGCAATTACCTTATAGGAAAGATTCAGAAAATAATTTGTCCTTCAAAAGATAGACAAACTTCGGATTGCCCTATATATTCTAAATGTGGAGGATGTTCATTTCGACATATAGATTATAATTCTGAACTGTATGTTAAACAAAAGCACGTTTCAGATTGTTTGAAGCGAATAGGTGGATTTAAAGAAGTAGAAATTGATAAAATTTTAGCTTCGACTGAAATTTTGAATTACCGTAATAAAACTCAAATCCCATTTGGAAAAAATAAAAACGGAGATATAGTTTCCGGATTTTATGGGTTACATAGTCATAATATTATGGAATGCATGGAATGCAAATTGCAACCTGAAATTTTTGATAAAATAATTTTTGAAATAAAAAAATGGATGACTGAATATAGAATTACCCCGTATGATGAGAAAACAACCAAAGGATGCGTTAGACATGCATACATTCGTTGTTCGGGAGATCTTAGTCAAATAATGGTATGTATAGTTGTTAACGGAAAAACTGTACCCTATAAATCTGAGCTTATAGAGTTGCTTACAAGTAAATTTAAAAGCATAAAAGGAATAATCGTAAATTTTAATTCTGAAGACACAAACGTAATTTTGGGAAATAAATTTTCTACCATCTGGGGAGAAAGTTATATAACGGACAACTTATGTGGTTTGAAATTTAAAATTTCTCCGGAATCTTTTTATCAAATAAATCATGACCAAACTCAAAAACTTTATGATTTATCGAAAAAAATTTTGAAATTGTCCGGAAATGAAAATATTTTAGATCTTTACTGCGGCATAGGAACGATAGGTCTTACAATGGCTGATAAAGTAAAAAAACTTACGGGTATTGAGATAGTAAATGCTGCGATATTAAACGCGTATGAAAATGCTCGATTGAATGATATAAAAAATGCAAATTTTATATGTTCCGATTCCGCTAGAGTTGTCGGAAATTTTTTAAATACATCCGTAGATGTAATTATACTAGATCCTCCCAGAAAGGGTTGTGAAGAAAGTGTTTTGGAGGATATAATTAAAATTTTCCCTGAAAAAATATTGTATATATCGTGTAATCCTGCTACTCTTGCAAGGGATTTGAAAAAACTTTGCTGTGAAAAATATGAAATTTTGAAAGTATGCCCTGTAGATTTATTTCCTAGAACTCCTCATGTGGAGACGGTTTGCCTTTTGGGTAGGGAAATAGATAAGAATGTTGAGTATGCTCATGTTGATTATGAACCAAAAGATGCAGAGTATCTG
>CAKUZC010000164.1 GCA_934718145.1 uncultured Eubacteriales bacterium
TTACCAGCACCACGATCAGCAGGAAAAGGCAAAATACTTTGCCTGTTCTTTTTAGTATTTTTTTCATTCGATACCACAACCTCCTTTGACCAGACCGGAACCCAGATATTTGTGAATTCCATATACCGTGGCGGGGAGTGTTTTTTCAAATTTCTCTACGGAAAACTGCCGTCCATATCTGGCATCCATCTTCCATCTCCCTGATGGCGATAGATGTGTTCCCATTGATTCGCGGACTGCCATAAACGAGATACGAATTTTACTTATCTTAACCTTTTATTTTTTATACTGCTTTTTTATTCTATTTATGTGCTCTTGTTTTTCCTGGTCACTAAGTTGTATTCCTGGTAAAAGTTTTTGATATATATTTTCTATCTCTTCACTTGTTAGAATATCAGGATTTTCTGTCTGTGTTTTCATAAACGCTTTTAATTGGCTGCTATGAATTACATACAGATTTTCACTTTCTGTTGAAATTTTTTTCAAATTAGCATTTGCGTTGAATGTAATAAGGGAAATATACTTTTCCTCACCAATTTGTAATAATCTTTCCAGATTTTTAATATGACTTCTATTTTGTTTAACTGGATTATAAAAGAAATATTTTTTACCTTTTAAAGTTTCACACCAGTTTTTACTCTGCTCATCCCCAAAAATCCAGCCTGAATAATTTTTATTTTCAATAACATAAATACCTTTGGTACTTATCATAATGATATCTAACTCTGTTTTTGCTCCTGATCGATTAGGGATGTAGCAATTGAAAAGTAATTTATTTTCAAATGCAGTCGTTTCAAGATGTTGTGATGTTCTATATTCTCCTCTTGCGCCTTTATCATTAAGAATATTCAAAAAACTTTTTTTACTCTGTTTGCCATAAGATGATTTTTTATACTGTTTATTTTCATACCAGTATTTGATTCCGACAGCTCCCCAGATTATTGCTACGCTTATAATTGCAAATAATATTATATAATTTTGACTTAACATACTTTTCTTCCCCTATTTGTGATTATTTATTCAATCTTGGATTCTGATAATTTTTCTTTCTTATTATCTTCTTCGTCATTTTGATCTTTTAAGCCTTGTATATATCCTTCTGCCATTTCTTTCTTTTTCTCCGATAATATTCGATAATTTTTAAGAATCTTTTTTCTGCTTCTGTATATGTGCCATTTTCCTTTTTCCTGTTATAAAGTGCTCTATGTTCACTCCCAGAAATTCGCAAATACGTTCAACATATTCTATTGGTGGATTCATTCCTCTGCTTTTCCATGTACTTACAACTTATTTAATGTTTAATTTTACCATTACAATCTGTTTTCTACAACATGTTTTATTCTAAATTGCCAATAATGTAAATATGTCCAAACGGTGCAAGACTATAAATTTTAAGGGGTTCAATGTTATTAAGATGGTTTGTATATCAGAAAAGAAAAGACTTTCCATAGGACTTAGCGCAGCAGTCTTCTCTCCTGCATGAAGATATTTACCAGCTTGACCCTGTGTTCTTTAAGCGCTATCAGTAGCATAAAATACTTTTACGCCCCTGTGGAACTTTCTCCATAGGGGCGTAAATACTTCATTTCTCTCTATTTCCCAGACACCTTTATTTTTCACTATCCCGTAAAACATAAAAAACACCGTCCCCGCGGCAATCGCATTGTCCGCAAAAACAGTGTTCTTAGTGCGCCTTCAG
>CAKUZC010000165.1 GCA_934718145.1 uncultured Eubacteriales bacterium
TTTAATGCGTTTTCAAACTTTTCAGAAGAATTTATACTGTCCATATTATTTTCATCCTTGTCCTTGTGATATTAGTAATAAATATGGACAACATTCTTATCTTAGAACAAAAATTGAAAACAAAATATAACTAACTGTTGATTTGTATAGAAAGATAATATATTATTTAATTATGATTTTCTATTTTTATTTAAGCTGATATTAAATCTTGATTTTGGAGATGATTTTTTGAAAAAGATTTTAAAATTTACTTCTTTAGTTCTGTGTGCAGGTTTAATAGCTACATTTTGCGGTTGTTCGAAAAATTCTGAGACAGAAGAGCAAGCACATTCTTCCGGAAAAAAGGATTATGATATATTTATATACAACACAGATACAACTATAGGCTCTGATTTTAGAGAAATGTGCGATGAGTACACTAAAAGAACAGGAGTTATAATAAGGACCGTAACTCCTTCTGAAGCAGAAAATAATTTTGATAATTTGAGAAATTATTTAAGTGGAGAATATCCTCCTGATATTTTCAGTGTAAGTAATATTTCGGAGTTGAGTACGCTCAAAAATGATTCTCAAATTTGGGATTTTAGTAATGCTACTGAAGAATCATTTAAAAGTGTGGCTAATTCCATTCCAGAAAGTTTGCGTTTAAGTTCAAATACTACAGATAATTTCGGTATACCGTATACTGTAGAAGGATATGGATTTTTGGTAGATCCGAAGATGATTGCATCTATTTTTGGAGGAGACAAATACAGAAAAGTTATCGACGACCTTCAAACGTGTGATTACGAAGAATTTATGAATTTTGTAGAATCTATAAAGGCCTATATAAGTGGAGGCGGAGGATACGAAATTTCATTAAACGGCCATAAATACACTTGTTCTTACAGTAAAGGTGAACTTGGGAAAAATTTAAACGGTGTATTTACATTTGCTGCAGGTAACTCAAAATATACCGGTTCATACTTATCGAATATTGCGCTTTCTGCTATTTTCAGATCTCCTGCAGCAGCAAACATAGCAACTGAAGAGGATATTCAAAATTTAAAAAATCCTTTAATAAGATTTGCGGAAGCTTTAGACCATATTACTTCCAATATGTCGGGGGCGAGCGGATTACTTGCAAGAAGTCTTGAGCTTGTAAGCAATACACAAAACAGTATAAGTCAATCAATGAAAAATTTTGTTAACGGTAAAGCACTGTTTTTACTTGCAAATACAGAAGATTACGAAAATTTATCAATTTTTAATTCCTCTGTTGCCAAGAGATGTGTGTTTATACCTATAAAGATACCTTTTTCCAAAGAAGACATAACTTCTTCTCAAGATATAGCTAAAAATATGAATAAATCTCTTACCGCTTATGTACCTCGTTATTACTGTGTGAATGCTAAGTCCGGTGAGAGTGAAAAAAAGAAAGCTCAAGATTTTTTAACATGGGTGAGAACATCAGATCTTGCTCAAAAGTATACTGTTCCTAAATTTGGTTTTACTCCTTATGATATAAAAGAAACAAGTGTTTTGGATAATCCTCTTTCGCGTTCACTTGTAGGTTATATTTCTGAGGGGAAAATTTTACCTGGCGCTTTTTTGGGTATGCCTGAAAAATGGGGAAATGATGGTTTGGGAAAATATCTCATAGAACAGTATTTAAC
>CAKUZC010000166.1 GCA_934718145.1 uncultured Eubacteriales bacterium
CATTTAAAGTGATTTTAGAATTTGACACGTTTTCCGAGTTTTCGGATTCCAACGTTATTGTGCTTGTTATTTTAGAACCCGGTGACATATCTGCATGCTGATTTACAACAGATTTATATATAACGGTTAAATTTGAATTTGCGGGAATTGATGAAATACTAAATACTATTTTATCCGAGTAAACTTCAGGAGATATTTTTGATTCAAAATTGCCGTTTATGTACATGTATGACGGAGATTCATAATTTAAGGGGGAAAGAGACTGACTTAAAATTTGATTACGCAGAGAATCGCAGCCTAGGTTATCGGTTATTTTTAAATTTTTAGCTTCTGCACTACTGTTGTTCTTTACATTTATAATGTAAGTAATATAGTCTCCGCAAAAATATTCGACATTAAGACTTTTAGCCGAGAAAGATAGGCTTTCAAGCAAATTTGCCGAAGCTGTATTTGAAAACACACATTTTGTTTTAGAACCATATTCAAACGTTAATGACGCGGTATTAAGTATTTGATTAGACATTATGGCAGGCCTCCGATTTCTGAAAGGAATAAATAAGTGACTTTAAAAATGTCATTATTTTCAATATATTCTTTGAATGCGTGTTTTGACATAGTCCCATATAGGTTTCAGAAAGAGAAATTAAAGTCAAATAAGAGTAATATTTTGTAACCAAAATGTAATCATTGAAATTCGTCGCTTTATATAAACAAAAATCATGTCAAGGGCTTTGTTTTGTAATAGTAATTAAATATTTTAAATTAAAATTTGAATTTTAGTAAAAAATTGAGAAACCACAGTCACATGCTGTTTGCTTTTTGCACAAAAATGCTTTTTACAAATTATTGACAAACGTCAAATTGTTTAATAAAATTCTAATCAATGGATATTTTGTGTTTGAAGCAAAGTTACAATTTATAAAAAATAATTACATAACAAGAAATTATTTGAAACTAGGACGGAGGTAAAGAACACATGATAAACATGTCAAAAGAAGAAGGTATAAATAAATTTAAGAGAGCGTCTTCTCTGGTAATAATGAGTGCAGTTTGTGCGACTTCGGTTTTTTCGGTAGGAGCTTTTAGCCGTCAGGTTAATGTAAATGCAGACGACCGTACGATTTCCGCAATCACTGTGACAGGTGATACATTTGAAATACTCGACAGAGTGGGCGTTAAGATGTCAGAAGGAGACTCAGTTGACAGAAAAGACGAAATTGACGGTTCTCTTAAATTAGATGTTAAAAGAGCTTTTGACGTTTCTGTCTCAAAAGGAGATAAAACTGTAAATTTGAAAAAATCTCAAGGTACGGTTAAAGATGCCATAGAAAGTTCTGGGATTGAACTCGATGAAACAGATATTTGCAATTTCCCTGAAGATAAATCGTTAGAACCGGGAATGAATATTGTCATCAGTAAAACAGTGGGAATAAAACTTGCTGTTGATGGAGAAATAAAAGATTTGAAAGTCCCTTCGGGAACCGTAATGGATACACTAAAATACTTGAACGTTGAAATTTTCGGTGACGATATAGTTAATGT